>NZ_JAQMSE010000243.1:0-36237 GCF_028330045.1 Aphanizomenon sp. CS-733/32 | reverse complement strand
GCCTACAAAACAAAAAACAAATCTCAAAACCAAAGAACCGTGGGGCGCACGGTCTTAAAGCTCAGTTAATGTCCTCATAGAGGAGTCACTGAGAAGCCCACACTCACCTGAAAGGGAGTGTGTGGAGTACGTCACTAAAGTATCCATTGCCCCAATAGAAACTTGCCGTTCTAGCATAGACTCTGAAAGAGGAAAAACATTCAAATTTGGATGCTGGGCTAATTCTCTCAATCTTTCTGGGACTTTTGTTAATTCATTTGTAACTAATCCATCAAACTTATCAAAGACTCGAAACGCTGCATTAGCGTCTTCTGTAGTCAGTTTCCCTTGTCTTTTAGCCCATTGGACAAATTTACGTAGATCGTTAGAATCATTACGTGGAGTAAATCGTCGGGGTATAGTTTCACGTGCTTCTGTGAGGCAGATAGCAGGTAAATGTAACTCAAACTCTCCAGCTTCCGCAAATTCAAGTAATTGAGCCGCTTGGGGAGTCTGTAAATGTTCAGGTTTAAGAATATCTACAACCCAGTTTGTTTCGACAAAAACCGCTTGAGGCTTCATTTTGCAACTTTGCTCCACCTTGGTCCACCAGCCCTGACTTCACCAAGTCGTAGAAGATTGATTATCCGTCCGCCAAACAAATTTCTCAAATCATCTGGTAAACTGTCTATACTAGTTTGCAATTTCAATTTCTCTAGCCATCGCTGAACTTGTGATTCGAACTCAAGGTAAGGGTTTCCCCTCCATTGCTCATCTACTGGTGGTAATAAGTAATTTGGAAGTCTTGCTTCACCAACTACGCGAATTGATGAACCCTGAGAATCATCAAAAGAATCTCGTAGGACAATAACACGCTCTCCCGCCACAAGCAAACCAAGAGAGCAACCAAGCTCAATCATGTAGCGTTTTAGCTGATTCATAGCATATTGACCTTGCTCTCTGACATCATTGAGTTTTACTTCAACAATCATCAAATATTCTCCATCTGGGCTGGTGACGATAATATCTGGATGTGATGTTTTCATAGAAATATCGAAATATTGAACTTGAGTTCATGAACAAATATGATGGTTCTGCCATATTGACTAACATTCTAGCCTAAGTCGAGCTATACTTAGAACCAGTAAGATACCTCCTCAAACAACAACAACTCTTACTAAACCCCACCGAGAGGGAGTAACAGCAAAGGGAAAAATTAATTCTTTCTCCTGAACTCCTGACTCCTGACTCCTCAAAAAATAAGTTAATTGTTTTTTTCTAAAGTAGTGTTACCGGATCGTGATATGATTCAACTGACTGAATGTGCAGTCATCTCATATTAGCTGTACTGGTTTCAAGTCTCGTGAGCTTGTCAGAAGAATCAATTGCACCGACTCAGACAACACAACAAGATGAGGAATCTGGTTTTGCTCAAACAGAACCAGTAAACTCTTCCATGCAAGAGTTCTATCAACTCTATCAGAAGTTGCTAGTAATCACACTTGTGTTGACGGGGATTATTTTTATCTCTGTGTGGATTTTTTATTCCTTAAACATAGCCCTAAATTATTTGATTGGGGCGTGTACAGGTGTGGTTTACTTAAAAATGCTGGCTAACGATGTCGAGAGACTTGGTGGTGAAAAACAAAGTTTGAGTAAAAATCGTTTTGCTCTAATCATGATACCGATTATATTGGCGAGTCAATGGCATCAGCTACATATCCTGCCGATATTCTTGGGATTTCTCACCTACAAAGCTACCCTCCTCATCTATATGGTGCAAACTGCATTCATTCCTGAAGCTTAAAGGGTGTAGGGGTAAAGTACAGTGCTAGACCCCTACAGACTACAGACAATCCTCCAATCCTCGATTTTTGGGGAAAAACCTTGAAGAACGCCCATGCTTAGTGTATTAAACGCTTTTAACGCTTTTCCCCTCGCCGAATTAGAAGTAGGTCATCACTTCTTGTGGCAACTGGGCAGTCTCAAAATACATGGGCAAGTATTTCTCACCTCATGGTTTGTGATTGCTATCCTAGTAATAGCATCACTAGCTGCCACCAGAAACGTCCAAAAAATTCCTCGTGGCATCCAAAATTTGATGGAATATGCCCTGGAATTTATTCGGGATCTAGCGAAAAACCAACTCGGAGAGAAAGAGTATCGCCCCTGGGTACCATTTATTGGTACGCTATTCTTGTTTATCTTCGTATCAAATTGGTCAGGAGCATTAATTCCCTGGAAGCTGATTAAATTGCCTTCTGGTGAACTAGCAGCCCCTACCAACGACATCAATACAACCGTCGCATTGGCATTGTTAACCTCCTTAGCGTATTTTTACGCGGGATTTAGCAAGAAAGGTTTAGGCTACTTTAAGAAATATATTGAGCCAACACCAGTTTTATTGCCAATTGCTATTCTCGAAGATTTCACCAAACCCCTCTCCCTAAGCTTCCGTTTATTTGGAAATATATTGGCGGATGAATTAGTAGTGGCGGTATTGGTATTGCTTGTGCCTCTCTTTGTACCTTTGCCAGTAATGGCTTTGGGTTTGTTTACTAGTGCCATTCAAGCCCTAGTATTTGCTACCCTTGCCGGGGCGTATATTCATGAAGCCTTAGAGGGGCATGGCGAAGAAGGACATGAGGAGCATTAACCCCCTCAGTTGATCGCCCAGTTTAGACGAGCAAACTTGCTCAAAACATCGCCATAGCGATTTAAAAGCCTAGTGCAGTGTAAAAACACACATCTAGTTGTCACGTACATTTGTAATTTTTGTAGTTAAAGCAAGGAAAATCGTCATGGATCCATTAGTACAAGCTGCCTCAGTTCTAGCTGCTGCTCTCGCTATCGGTTTAGCTGCAATTGGGCCTGGTATTGGTCAAGGTAATGCAGCAGGTCAAGCAGTAGAAGGTATTGCCCGTCAGCCCGAAGCAGAAGGCAAAATTCGCGGCACACTACTTTTAACATTAGCCTTCATGGAATCTTTGACAATTTACGGTTTGGTAATTGCCTTGGTATTGCTATTCGCTAACCCTTTTGCCTAAGACCGAAAAAGTTTTGTTAGTGTAGAGACGTGAAAGATGTCACAGACAGCAAAAAACTGGACATCTACACGCCTCTACAAACGGGCAACTTATTGATCATTGGTGAAAACGGGATTCGTAAAATTATCACAGGCTGGATCATCTTACTAGCCAAGAAAATGAGTATTCCAGCCAAAGAGGAGAGAAATGTTTGATTTCGATGCTACCTTGCCATTGATGGCATTGCAATTCCTGTTGTTGGCAGCTTTGTTGAATGCAATTTTCTACAAGCCTATGACCAAGGTATTGGATGATCGGGATAATTATGTCCGTACCAATAACCTTGATGCTCGCGATCGCTTGGCTAAAGCTGAAACCTTAGCAAAAGAGTATGAGCAGCAACTGTCATCTGCGCGTAAGCAGTCTCAGTTGACTATAGAAGCTGCCCAGAATGAAGCTAAGAAAATTACGGCAGAAAAAATAGCCCAAGCCCAACAGGAAGCACAAGCTCAACGCGAACAAGCTGCTAGGGAAATAGAGCAACAAAAGCAAGCAGCTATGGCTACCCTAGAAACGCAAGTTGATGCCCTCAGCAACCAGATTCTAGAAAAACTATTAGGACCTGCTTTGGCGAAATAATATAGCAGGAGTCAGGAGTCAGAAGTCAGGAGTCAGGAGTAAAACCCGTTTGTGGTCAGAGTTCCATGATGAGTTGATTTTCTTACTACCTGGGCGATGGTTATATGACCAAATTGGTGCTACGAAAGCATAAACACTTAAGGGTATTTGCCTAGAAAGTGGTAAAATTTAAGTGTCCAAAAAATTGGCACTTTTTTCCCTATCGGGAAAAATTAACGAATTACCAAGCGAGCAGCGCACTTGTAGATGGGTAACATGGGCAATATTTTATTACTTGCCGCAGAAGCTGTTCACTCTGAAATGGCAGAAGGCGCAGCAGAAGGCGGTTTCGGTCTAAACCTAGACATCCTGGAAACCAATCTAATTAACTTAGTAATTCTGATTGGCATACTATTCTACTTTGGACGCAAAGTTTTAACTAATATCTTGAATGAAAGACGCTCTAATATTGAAAGCGTTATTCAAGATGCTGAAGGACGCTTGCGGGAGGCTCAAACTTCTTTGGCTAAAGCCCAAGGACAGTTAACCCAAGCACAGCAAGAAGCACAGAGAATCACTCAAGTAGCTGAACAAAATGCTCAAGCTGCTAAAGAGGCTATTTTAGCTAAGGCGAATCTGGATGTAGCCCGGTTGAAAGAAACCGCAGCATCGGATTTGAATGCAGAACTAGAAAAAGCGATCGCCCAACTTCGACAAAAAGTAGTTGCACAAGCACTGCAAAAAGTGGAAGGACAACTCAAGGGTGGTATTAGCGCAGATGCTCAACAAACTTTAATTGATCGTAGCATCGCACAACTGGGAGGCGAGATATGAAAAGTGATGCAGCTACCGCTGAAATATCTCAGCCTTATGCACAGGCATTGTTATCCATTGCTCAATCTCAAAACTTAACAGAAGAAGTTGGGGGAGACGCACGGACATTTATTGGCTTATTAACAGGGAGTCAAGAACTCACTAACTTTTTAAGCAATCCCTTTGTGAAGCCAGAGAACAAGAAAACTGTTCTCAGACAATTACTTGGGGAAGGTGTAAACCCCTGCCTACGTAACTTTTTACTGCTGTTAGTTGACAGAAGACGCATTGCTTTCTTAGAACCAATTTTAGAGCAGTATTTGGCGCTCTTACGCCAGCTAAATCAAACTGTATTGGCTGAAATTACTTCTGCGGTTCCCCTCACAGAAACCCAACAGCAAGCAATTACAGAAAAGGTAATTACTCTGACCAAAGCTGTAAGAGTGGAATTAGTCACCAAAATAGACAGCGATTTAATTGGTGGTGTAATTATCAAAGTTGGTTCTCAAGTAATTGACGCTAGTTTGCGTGGTCAACTACGTCGTCTCTCTTTGCGTTTAAGCAGTAACTAGGAAGTTCTGATAAATGTCAGTAGTCAATAAAAACAAATGACAACTGACAACTGACAACTGACAACTGACAACTAACAACTGACAAATGAGCATTTCCATTAGACCTGACGAAATCAGCAGCATCATCCAACAACAAATCGAGCAATATGACCAAGAGGTTAAAGTTGCTAACGTTGGTACAGTGCTACAAGTAGGTGACGGTATTGCCCGGATTTATGGCTTGGAAAAAGCTATGGCTGGGGAACTCCTAGAATTTGAAGATGGCACAATTGGTATCGCCCAAAACTTAGAAGAAGATAACGTTGGTGCGGTATTGATGGGCGAAGGTCGGAGTATTCAAGAAGGTAGCTCTGTAACCGCTACTGGTAGAATTGCCCAAGTAGGCGTAGGTGACGCTCTCATTGGTCGCGTTGTTGATGCTTTGGGTCGTCCTATTGATGGTAAAGGTGATCCTAAAACTACTGAAACTCGGTTAATTGAATCCCCAGCACCTGGGATTATTGCCCGTCGGTCTGTACATGAACCGATGCAAACAGGAATTACCGCTATTGACTCCATGATTCCTGTAGGCCGTGGTCAACGGGAATTAATCATTGGCGATCGCCAAACAGGTAAAACAGCGATCGCTATTGACACCATCATCAACCAAAAAGGTGAAGATGTAGTTTGCGTTTACGTAGCGATCGGTCAAAAAGCTTCCACCGTTGCTAACGTAGTCCAAACCCTACAAGAAAAAGGCGCGATGGATTACACAGTAGTTGTTGCTGCTAACGCCAGTGACCCAGCTACCCTACAATTCCTCGCTCCCTACACAGGCGCTAGTATTGCTGAGTATTTCATGTACAAAGGCAAAGCAACCTTAATCATCTATGATGACCTTTCCAAGCAAGCTCAGGCTTATCGCCAAATGTCCTTGCTCCTCCGTCGTCCACCCGGTCGGGAAGCCTATCCTGGAGACGTATTCTACATTCACTCTCGCTTGTTGGAACGTGCTGCTAAACTCAGCGATGAATTAGGTAAAGGCAGTATGACTGCATTACCTATCATTGAAACCCAAGCTGGTGACGTATCTGCATACATTCCTACCAACGTAATTTCTATTACCGACGGTCAGATTTTCTTGTCTTCTGACTTGTTTAACTCTGGTATCCGTCCCGCTGTAAACCCTGGTATCTCAGTATCCCGTGTAGGTTCTGCAGCCCAAACCAAGGCAATGAAAAAAGTTGCCGGTAAGATTAAATTGGAATTGGCGCAATTTGACGACTTACAAGCTTTCGCTCAATTCGCTTCTGATTTAGATAAAGCCACCCAAGATCAGTTGGCGCGTGGTGTGCGTTTACGGGAACTCTTAAAACAGCCCCAAAACGATCCTCTCTCCGTAGCTGAACAAGTAGCGGTTCTTTACGCTGGTATTAATGGTTATTTAGATGACATCGCCGTTAATCAAGTAACTACCTTTGCTAAGGGTTTACGTGATTACTTGAAAAATGTTAACACCGCTTATTACCAAGCAGTACAAGGTACAAAAGTCCTCGGTGATGCAGAAGAAGTTTCTTTGAAAGCAGCACTAACCGAGTTCAAAAAGACCTTCCAAGCAGCAGCGTAGGGGAGAGTACAGGTAACAGGTAATAGGTAGTGGGTAATAGGTAATAGCAATAACTTTTACCCAATTACCAATTACCAATTACCAATTACCAATTACCAATGACCTAAAAATTATGGCTAATCTCAAATCAATACGCGATCGCATCCAGTCGGTCAAAAACACCAAAAAAATCACGGAAGCCATGCGGCTTGTAGCAGCGGCGAGAGTCCGTCGCGCTCAAGAACAAGTAATTGCTACCCGTCCCTTTGCTGACCGTTTGGCGCAAGTATTGTATGGCTTGCAAACCAGACTGCGGTTTGAAGATGTTAACCTCCCCCTACTGAAAAAACGTGAAGTTAAAACAGTAGGTTTGTTGGTAATTTCTGGCGATCGGGGTTTGTGTGGTGGTTACAACGGTAACGTCATCCGTCGTGCCGAAAATCGTGCCAAGGAACTCCAAGCTGAAGGCGTAAACTATACTTATGTATTGGTTGGTCGCAAAGCTACTCAATACTTCCAACGACGGAATCAGCCTATTGATGCTACCTACAGCGGTTTAGAACAAATTCCTACCGCCGCAGAAGCAACAAATATTGCTGACGAACTACTTTCTCTCTTCCTGTCGGAAAAAGTAGACCGGATTGAGCTAGTTTATACAAAATTTGTCTCCTTGGTTAGTTCCCGTCCCGTCATCCAAACCCTTCTACCTTTGGATACCCAAGGTTTAGAAGCAGCGGATGATGAAGTTTTCCGTTTAACTACCCGTGGTGGTCAATTCCAAGTAGAACGGGAAAAGGTAGCTAGTACAGTGACAGCCTTACCTAGTGACATGATTTTTGAACAAGATCCAGTGCAAATTCTGGATTCTTTGTTGCCATTATACCTGAGCAATCAGCTATTAAGAGCGTTACAAGAATCAGCAGCTAGTGAATTAGCCGCACGGATGACAGCAATGAGTAACGCCAGCGATAACGCCGGTGAATTGATTAAAAGTCTATCTTTGTCTTACAACAAAGCCCGTCAAGCCGCAATTACCCAGGAACTTCTGGAAGTTGTCGGTGGTGCGGAAGCGTTGACTTAATTTGGTGATTGGTGGTTGGTGATTGGTAGAATTAACCATAGCCAATCATCAGTTATTAATAATAATGTGATAATTTATGATATTTTTCTTCATATTTAGGGGCTGAAGCCTGAGCAATAAATTCTAAATCTTTAACAAATTGACCAATTGTGCCACCTAATTGATGTCCAAAAATTAATCCTGAAAATTGTTTTCCTTCTATTTGCCAAGTTTAAAAATAAAGGCCAGCAGTTGGATTTGAACCTACGACCTTCCGATTACAAGTCGGATGCACTACCACTGTGCTATGCTGGCGGTTTGGGTAAGAACGTTTTCCATTGTCCCACCGATTCTATATTATCGCATAGCCATATTATTTGTCTAGAGGGTAAACAAAATATTTTTCCAGTTGCCAAGAACCGCTAAAACTAGCCGCCGTGCTGTAGATTGATGCCAAAATATTTGGTACAGTTCAATTTTGTATTTCTTGTGACACGGTTAGATCAAGGTGCAGAAACATTTGTTCTTTAGAGATAATCAGGCATGGCAGCATTGATAGGCAGAGATTTATTAAGTCTAGCGGATTTGAGTTCTGAGGAACTGCAAGAACTTCTGGAATTGGCTACTCAACTCAAGTCAGAAAAACTGAAGTTGCATTGTAACAAGGTTCTAGGTTTGTTATTTTCCAAAGCTTCAACACGCACTAGAGTCAGTTTTACAGTCGCCATGTACCAACTGGGCGGACAGGTAATTGATCTCCATCCTAATGTCACTCAGGTGAGTCGAGGAGAACCTATCCAGGATACTGCTAGGGTGTTAGATCGTTATTTAGATGTTTTAGCAATTCGTACCTTTGCTCAACAGGAATTGGAAACTTTTGCCAAATATGCGAAAATTCCTGTAATTAATGCCCTCACGGATTTAGAACACCCCTGCCAGATATTGGCAGATTTACTCACCATTCAAGAAAAATTTGGCAGTTTGGCAGGTTTAACATTAACCTATGTCGGTGATGGGAATAATGTCGCTAATTCCCTGATGTTGGGTTGTGCTTTGGTGGGAATGAATGTCAGAATCGCTTTTCCGTCAGGATATGCCCCAGATGCAGAAATTGTGGAAAAAACTAGGGAAATAGCTAATAAAAAAACTGAAGTTATCTTGACTCACGATCCTGAAGCAGCAGCAAAAGGTGCATCCGTACTTTACACTGATGTTTGGGCAAGCATGGGGCAAGAAACACAAGCCAATAACCGCTTCCCTGTTTTTCAACCCTATCAAATTTCACAACAATTATTAAGTCTTGCAGATCCAGAAGCAATTGTTTTACACTGCTTACCAGCCCATCGTGGTGAAGAAATTACTGAAGAGGTAATTGAAGGTTCACAATCACGGGTTTGGGATCAGGCAGAAAATCGCCTCCATGCTCAAAAAGCTTTACTTGCAAGTATTCTTGGGGCAAAATAACAGTATTGGTAATGGGTAATTGGTAATTGGTAATGGGTAATTGGTGAAATTCTTATCTGTTCCCTGTTCCCTGTTCCCTATTCCCTGTTCCCCGTTCCTTCCTGTTCCCTATTCCCTATTAGTTACTAATTACCATGAATTTTTAATAAAAACTTGTTAAGGGAAGAATTTTGTAGTACCAATGTTCTAGGGACATTTATTATTTACTTCCCAAAAAAATTATGGAACGTCTCACAGAACCCCAAAAAGAACTATACGAATGGTTGGTAGAATATATCAGGTTGAATCAACATTCTCCATCAATTCGCCAAATGATGGAAGGGATGAATTTGAAATCTCCCGCACCCATTCAAAGTCGGTTAGAACATTTACGCAATAAGGGCTATATTGGCTGGAATGAAGGCAGGGCAAGAACTTTGCGGATAGTTCATCCTGTTAAACAAGGTATACCAATTTTAGGAACTATTGCCGCTGGTGGTTTAATTGAACCGTTCACTGATGCGGTGGAACATTTAGATTTGGCTAATTTATCATTACCTCCTCAAAGTTATGCCTTAAGAGTCGCGGGGGATAGTATGATTGAGGATTTAATAGCAGATGGTGATGTCGTATTTTTGCGCCCTGTAGCCGAACCAAATCAATTAAAAAATGGAACTATCGTCGCGGCGAGGGTGGAAGGACATGGAACAACTTTAAAACGATTTTATCGCCATGATGATCTTGTCACTCTTAAACCTGCAAATCGTAATTATCACCCGATAGAAGTATCAGCAATGCAAGTAGAGGTACAAGGTTCTTTGGTGGGTATTTGGCGTAATTATAACTAAAGAGGGTAATGGGTAATGGGTCATAAATTCTTACCACCAATTACCAGTCACCAATTACCAATCACCAATCACCAATTTGCAAATTTATGTACCTAACGCGAAATGTAGTACCGAAATTGCCTACTTTTAAGCTCAAGTTACCTTATGCGGGGGAGAAAAAGGGCAGTTATCAAGTTAAGAAATCATTACCGGGATGTCCAAAAATGCCTTTATCTCTGCAATTGCGGGGATATCAACGCCAAGCAGTGACCAGCTGGTTTGCTAATCATGGTAGGGGGACATTAAAAATGGCTACTGGTAGTGGTAAGACTATTACTGCATTAGCGATCGCTTGCGAATTGTACCAGCAAATTGGTTTACAAGTCCTGTTGGTGGTGTGTCCCTATCGTCATCTTGTTACCCAATGGGGCAGAGAATGTGGGAAATTTAACTTACAGCCGATTTTAGCATTTGATAATTTACGCAGTTGGCAAAGTCAACTTTCTACACAAATCTATAATTTGTCTTCTGGTTCTCAAGATTTCGTCACGGTAATTACCACTAACTCGACTTTAATTAGTGATGGTTTGCAAACACAACTTAAATATTTTCCGCCAAAAACTTTGATTATTGGTGATGAAGCCCATAATTTAGGCGCACCAAAGTTAGAAGAAAGTTTACCCCGCAATGTCGGGTTACGTCTAGCTTTATCCGCCACACCAGAAAGATATTTTGATGATGATGGCACAGAATCTTTATTAGATTATTTTGGCAATATTCTTCAACCTGAATTTAGCTTACAGGATGCCATTTCTCAAGGTGCATTAGTTCATTATATCTATAATCCTGTATTAGTAGAATTAACAGAAAATGAGAGTATCGCTTATTTAAAATTAACCAAAAAAATTGGGCGTTCTCTGCTTTATCGAGATCGAGATATGGGAGAAATAGGAGATTTTGAAGACAACGAAGATATCAAATCATTATTAATGCAAAGGGCGCGATTAATTGGCACAGCGGAAAATAAATTAATCGCCTTAAAAGAATTAATGTCAACTCGTCGAGAAACTACTCACACACTATTTTATTGTAGTGATGGTTCTCAAGAAATCGGACAACGTTATTCTCTACGCCAACTCAAAGCCGTTTCTCAACTTTTGGGAGGAGAATTAGGTTATAAAGTCAGCACCTACACAGCAAATACTTCTTTAGAAGAAAGGGAAACTTTACGTCGTCAATTTGAAAGTGGAGAATTACAAGGTTTAGTCGCAATTCGCTGTTTAGATGAAGGTGTAGATATTCCCGCAATTCAAACCGCAGTCATTTTATCAAGTTCAGGAAATCCCCGCCAATTTATCCAACGTCGAGGACGGGTTTTACGTCCTCACCCTGGCAAGGAACGGGCAACGATTTTTGATATGATTGTGTTACCACCAGATTTGGATAGAGAAACTATTGAAGTGGAACGGAATTTATTAAAGAAGGAATTAAAGAGGTTTGTGGAATTTGCTGATTTAGCGGATAATGCTGGGGAAGCGAGGATGAAGTTATTAGCTTTGCAAAAACGATATGGGTTATTAGATATTTAATTTTGTGGAAATTTATCAATAGTTATTGACTTTATGTACCAGAAAAAGGTAAGATACTGTTTAGTAGATACTGTTGAGGAGAAAAGGTAATGAAAGCAATAGAAACAGTTGTGAATGTTACCCCAGAGCGGCAAATTATAGTGCAATTACCTCCAGATATCCCCGCAGGTGAATATCAAGTAGTTATAGTTCTTAACGAAAGTGTTAAATCAGATAAATTAGCAGTGAAAAATCAAGCAAAAAGGTTTGAATATTCAGATTATCCTGTGGGTTTAGTTGCTGATAATTTCACGTTTCGTAGAGAAGATTTATATGATAGATAAAGCGGTTTTTATAGATACAAATATTCTGATTTATAGCAATTTAGCTTTATCACCATTTCACACACAAGCAATACAAAAATTACAATATTTTGCTGATCAAGATATGGAGATGTGGATTAGTCGGCAAACTTTGCGAGAATATTTATCAGGAATGACAAGACGTAGTGATTTAACTGGAACAATTCCTATTACTTCTTTAGTGGCTGATGTTAAATATTTTAGTAGTTATTTTCATGTTGCTGAAAATACCGCTTTAGTAACTGAAAGATTATTGAAATTAATGACAGAAATCAACATTGGTGGTAAGCAGGTACATGATGCTAATATAGTTGCCACAATGTTAGTCTATGGCATTCCTCGGTTGCTGACCCACAATATAGGCGATTTTGCTAGATTTTCTGAATTAATTACTATCTTATCGTTAGAAAATTAATAAATGAAAATAAATTTTCCAGTCATTACTAATAAACTTACTCATCCTCTAATTGCACACCTTCAATTAGTTTATGAGCAGCTTCAGACATTTCTGTTGTATAAGGTTGTAGTGTATTATCTTTCAATGCTTCTGTGGTAGCAAAATCAAGAAACAGCCGCATTAATAGCGAGTCTTCTGCATCTTCATCATCATGCAATTGTGGTCTGGTCAGCATGGCTTGCTTGATTTCTCTTACAAGCCCAGTCCCTTTAGGGCTGGGTTACTGACTAATCTTATATCAATTATCTCTAACTTGGGACTATTGACAGAATTGCTTCTATCTTAACTTGTGACCAATGGTGTGGCATCTAGGTTCGCCCTGGGTACTTATTCAGCAAGCCCTACTTAAAGGGGATATACGGATGTAAAGACGCAGGTTATTAGCTCCTGGCCTTATCTAACTCAGAGGTGGGACTCTCCGGTCAACTTTCGGTCTGCCCGACCGTAGTTGCATGACTGCAAGTCCTATTGAGGATGAAAATTTTTTGTTTCAAAATTCTGATTCGTCTAGTGCCTATAAATCTCTTACCTACTGCTTGTTGAAACTAGAACAATGCAGTAGAACCCCATAGATTTAATTGTCAAGGTACAGACTACCGTTAGGCAGTTAGGTTTTTATACAGGTTGATTACTTTTCCTGTCAATTGAGATTATAACATCAAATATAATCAACTTATCACTGGGGATAAATCCCCTCTTACAGCTTTCATCCCCGGATGAAAAGACATTGACCACTAAAAATTTTGGGGATTTTTAGGGATCAATTCCGGGGTTTTTAGCCTATCTTCTTATAAGTTAAGGATGGAGATGACTGACAAATTGACTCTCAAAGGTTGCTTCCAGCATTCTCATGCCTAATCACCGCACCTGAAGTTGATAAAATTCCCCCCTGTTGGGTAGTTTGTGTAAGGATACAATCACTGCTGAGGCGTGGTATTTCACCTTGACATTTCGCAAAAATTAACCCAACTTAACTATTTAGCTGCATAGCTATTATTCTTTTAAATTTCCATGTCAACTCTCGTTATCGTCGAATCTCCCACAAAAGCTCGTACCATTCGCAACTACCTACCAAAAGACTATCTGGTAGAAGCTTCAATGGGTCATGTCCGTGACCTTCCCCAGTCGGCCAGTGAAATTCCCGCGGCCGTCAAAGGGGAAAAATGGGCGCAGCTTGGGGTCAATGTAGAAGCCGACTTTGAACCGATTTATGTAGTTCCCAAAGACAAAAAGAAAATTGTCACTCAGCTTAAAGAGGCCCTCAAAGGTGTAACTGAACTGATTTTAGCAACTGACGAAGACCGGGAAGGTGAAAGCATTAGTTGGCATTTATACCAATTGCTCAAGCCCAAAGTGCCAACAAAGCGCATGGTCTTTCATGAAATTACCAAGGAAGCCATTCAAAAAGCTTTGAAAGACTGCCGTAATATTGATGAGCAAGTAGTTCGCGCTCAAGAAACTCGAAGAATTTTAGACCGGTTAGTAGGATATACCCTATCGCCGCTACTGTGGAAAAAAATTGCCTGGGGATTATCCGCTGGGCGAGTGCAATCTGTAGCGGTGCGACTATTAGTGATTAAAGAACGCCAACGTCGGGCTTTCCATGAAGGAACATACTGGGATTTAAAAGCTAGTTTAGAACAGGAAAAAAGTCCATTTAGCGCGGTTTTGGTGACTCTTGGCGGCACGAAAGTTGCCACAGGCAGCGATTTTGACTCAACAACGGGCAGAATTACCGCAGGACGCAATGTCATTTTACTTAATGAAGAGCAAGCGGAAGCTCTGAAAGCCCGCATAGAAGGGAAAATCTGGACAGTGACGGATATGGAAGAACGTCCTGTCACCCGCAAACCTGCGCCACCGTTCACTACTTCTACACTGCAACAAGAATCTAACCGCAAGTTACGCTTATCGGCACGGGATACGATGCGGGTGGCTCAGAATTTGTATGAGCAAGGGTATATTACCTATATGCGGACAGATTCAGTACATTTGTCCGACCAAGCGATTACCGCTGCCCGTGCTTGTGTGGAGCAAAAATACGGAAAAGAATACCTTAGTCCCCAGCCTCGACAATACACAACTAAGTCTAAAGGCGCACAAGAAGCTCACGAAGCCATTCGTCCCGCTGGTAGTAGTTTCCGCACACCCCAAGACACAGGTTTAGCTGGACGAGAATTTGCTGTTTATGATTTGATTTGGAAGCGCACCGTCGCCTGTCAAATGGCTGACTCTCGCCAAACTCAGGTTACTGTACAAATCCAAGTGGAGGACGCTGGTTTTCGTTCCTCTGGTAAGCGGATAGATTTTCCTGGCTACCTCCGCGCTTATGTGGAAGGTTCGGATGATCCTGAAGCCGCTTTAGAAGATCAAGAAGTAATTTTACCTGCGCTGAAGGTTGGTGATCATCCCCAATGTCATGAACTGGCGGCGGTAGACCATGAAACCCAACCTCCTGCCCGTTACACTGAAGCAACTTTGGTGAAAACCTTAGAAAGTGAAGGCATTGGTCGTCCTAGTACCTACGCCAGCATTATTGGCACAATCATTGATAAAGATTATGCTCAGTTATTGAATAATGCTCTAATTCCTACTTTCACGGCTTTTGCTGTGACTGATTTACTGGAAAAACATTTTCCAGATATTGTTGACCCTAGTTTTACTTCTAAAATGGAGCAAACCTTGGATGAAATTTCCACGGGTGAAGCTCAATGGCTACCCTACTTAAAGAAATTCTATCTTGGTGAACAAGGTTTAGAAACTTTGGTGAGGGAAAGAGAAACAGAAATTGATGCCGGCAAAGCTAGAACTGTAGAACTAGAAAATTTAGATGCTAAAGTCCGTATTGGTAAATATGGCCCTTACATTGAAGTTACCAATGGTGAGGAAGTAATTACCGCTTCTATTCCTAAAAACCTGACTCCGGCTGACCTTGACCCTAAACAGGTGGAAATTCTCCTCAAACAAAAAATTGTGGGACCTGACCAAGTTGGTCGTCACCCGGAAACTGGAGAACCTATTTATATCAAGATTGGTACTTATGGACCTTATGTGCAGCTAGGCGATAAGACCGAGGAAAATCCTAAACCCAAACAAGCTTCTTTCCCCAAGGGTGTGACACCGGAAACACTCACTTTGGATATGGCTGTTGGTTTGTTATCTCTTCCCCGCGCTTTGGGAACTCACCCGGAAACTGGTGGCAAAGTCCAAGCGAGTTTAGGAAGATTTGGTCCCTATGTTGTCCATGATCAAGGAAAAGAGGGAAAAGATTATCGTTCTCTCAAATCTACTGATAATGTCTTGACAATTTCTTTAAATCGTGCTTTAGAATTATTGGCAGAGCCGAAAAAGGGTCGGGCTGCTGGTAAGGGTAAGTCTAAGGAAGCTTTACGGGAGTTGGGTACACATCCAGAAGATGATGCACCAGTTAATATCTATGATGGTCCTTATGGTCCTTATATTAAACATGGGAAAACTAATGCCAGTATTCCTGAAGGTGAGTCAGTGGAAAATATAACTTTGTCTACAGCTATTGAATTACTTTCAGCTAAAGCATCTACAAAATCTACAAGGAAAACTACTAAATCAACCACTACTAAGTCAACTACTACTAAATCAACAAAGACGAGAGCGAAAAAGACTGACGCAGCAAGTTAGGGCAGGAAGCAGGGGGCAGGGAGCAGGGGAGCAGGGGTATAAATTTATTTATTTACTTCTTTCTTCTGACTCCTGACTCCTGACTCCTAACTCCTGACTCCTGACTCCTGACTCCTGACTCCCGAATTCCTATCACTAATTACCCATTACTAATGATGGATGTGATAATCTAATAAGTAAGGGAAAACACAAAATTAAAATTCTCCAGTAAGAGATATCATACTTGTAGAAATGTGTCAACCCTGTCGAGGCTAGAAGTGCGATAATACGCCAGTTTGTGCGACCCGGTTAAATAAAATTGAGGTAGTATCTCAGGAGCGGTCAGTTTAATGGATTATATAGAAAAGGTGCTGGAAAAGCTGAAAGAATTAGCGCGAAAGTTAATTGATAGTCTGCTAGGTCCAGAGGCCGAACCGGAACCGGAACTGATTCCGATTCCTGTACATGAGCGTTCTATGCGCCGTCGCTAAAATTTCTAAGGTGTGGGAGTTGAATTTGCCAGCTTTAAGTATTCTTGTGCTGCATGGGCCAAACCTAAATTTGCTGGGACTTAGAGAACCGGGGATTTATGGTTCGTTGACTTTGGCAGAAATTAATCGCTTGTTAGAGTCCAAAGCAATGGAACTGCAAGCAGAGGTGTTGCCTATGCAGTCAAATCATGAAGGGGTTTTAGTAGATGCTATTCACGGGGCATTAGGAAAGCATCAGGGGATTGTGATTAATGCTGGGGCTTACACTCATACTAGTGTGGCTTTGCGGGATGCGATCGCTGCTGTTAATTTACCTACTGTTGAAGTACATCTGAGTAATATTTATCGTCGGGAAGATTTCCGTCATCATTCTTATATCGCACCAGTGGTAATTGGCCAAATCAGTGGCTTTGGCGCTCAAAGCTATTTGTTGGGTCTGGAAGCACTGGTGTATTATTTAAGGCAGTAATAGGTGACAGGTAACAGGTGACAGGTGACAGGTGACAGGTGACAGGTGACAGGTGACAGGTGACAGGTGACAGAGAAGAGGGAAGAGGGAAGAGAGAGAGGGAAGAGGGAAGAAAGAGTTATTTCAATTACCAATCACCAATTACCAATCACCAATCACCAATTACCTATTACCAGTTAAAAATTATGCGTTATTCTCTTTTGAATCGGGTGAGGGGTGCTTTTCTAGGAGCATTTTTAGGAGAGAGTTTATCTAACCCGAATGGTGTTAAGTTGGGTAGGATTGCGGTTTTGGGGACGGAAAGTTTAATCAGTTTGGGGAGGTTAGATGTAGAGGACTGGTTAAAGCGTCAAGAAGCGTTAGATATTAAATTAGAAAAAAATATTAGTTCTTGGGGACAAATGATTCTCGCTACATTGCCGGTGGTGATGTTTTTTCATGAAAATCCTGTGAAAATGCGAGAAAATATTTTAGAACTGCAAAAAATATGGAAGTGGCAAGATGAGCCGATTGTCAGAGATGGTAGTTTAATCATAGGATATGCGATCGCTCAATCCCTGAATGAAAAACTTAATCCCCGCACATTAATTTCGGAAACAGTGAGTTTTCTAGATAGAACATCAACTTCATTACCACAACAATTAATAAAAGTCAATGATTTATTAAAAAAGGGTGTGGGACTAGAAACAGCAATCAGGGAATTAAGTAGTCCAGAACAATTAACTAGTAATATTGGTTTAGCTGTTTACTGCTTTCTGAGTACCTTAGAAGACTTTTCTCTAACTATATTAAGAGCTAATCAAAATCACGATTTTGCCAGTCCAGATATTACAGGTGCAATTGCTGGAGGATTATCAGGTGCATATAACAGTACGGTTGGTATACCTGTAAGTTGGCAAATTTCCTCCTCCGTCACCAATTCCCCTGTATGGGGACTTCACAGTTTTAACCAGATGTTAAAATTAGCAGATATAATGATGGCGGTATGGGCTGGAGTATATGACTTTAGTGATCATTTTGGCGAATGTGTAGAGACACGGTATACTGTTTTTGCTGCTCCTCATATTATTCGTAGACGTTGAAATTAATTGGGCAGTAAATTTGAAGACTGTCGTATTTGACTCTGAAGGGGGTCAAATACGAACCTCTATCTCTTCTTAAGTTATTACACAGCTTGGGTAGTCTGCCGGAGGCATCAGCCATACTTGGGGTATTTCGCGGTAGGAAAGATGAAAACGCAGCAATTTTTGCAGTCCTTGAGTCAGCAATTAAAGCAATGGCAGCGACAGTATAAAGTGCTATTCCGTAAAGGAAAGCATCAACATAAGCTGCATAGGAATTTTTTCAAAAATCTACTTCTATATTTATCAGCAAATAGCCATCAAGGAAAACAAGGTCAACGGGGACAAACACAAACATCAACTACTAAATTCGTGAGAAAAACTGGTGGTGTTGATAAAGTTATTTTCAGATGGTTACACCAAAAATGCTCCTCAATAATTTTGGTGTTAGCAGTATTATCATTGACAAGTGTGGTGGGTCATGATTTATATAACCAGCCAAGAATGAAAGTTGATAATATTGCCTTGCAAACATTTATTGCCCCCTACACGGATAATATTGAAAACCGAGAAGAGACAGAACAGAAACGCAAAGATGCTATAGATAGGTCTGTGCCAGTTTTGATGATTGATAACCAGATCAATGATAAAATTAATGAGCATTTAGAAGAAATTTTAGATACAGGTAATCAACTGCGAGGAATAGTTGGTATTTTTCCGTTTTCTGCTAATTCAGTTTTATCAATTCCTACTCAACGTTATTTGAGGAATTTGCCTGAATCAGAATGGCAAAAGCTTAAATTAACTTTAGAAACTAATAGAAACCAAAATTTAAGCAAACAAAATTCCCAATTTTTGTTAATGCCGCAAAATTCAATAAATGGCAGAAAGTCCTCTGCTTCATCTAATTCATCAAATGTTCCGATCGTATCGTTGCCTAGTTATGGAAATCATAGTGATGAAGCGTCGTTTATTCAAGCGTTGTCAGAACTGCAAGCTTATCAATTTACTGCTTTAGAGGCTGATTTTTCAGAACTAATTACCCAAATCTCACAAGTTAGGGAAGGATATAATCAAACCATTGATAAATTATCACAACTAAAAAATGCACAGATCCAGAAGATTTATACAAAATCTGTGGTTTTAGATTTAACTGATCATGATTGGTTAAAAACACAAACTGGAATTCGTCAAATTGCCGAGCGAATTTTGGCTCAAGGTATATCGGCTGGATTACCCATACCTATTTTGAATAATGCAGTTAGTTTACAAGTAGAATCATCTGTACCTGTTGAAGCTGAATCACTAACCAAAAATATATTGTTAGCGGTATTACAACCAAATATTAAACAAGATGAAGTCCAAACTAAACAACAAGATCAAAAGGTAGCTGAGAAAATACCGTCTGTGATGATGGAGATCAGAAAAGGAGAGGTAATTGTTAGTAAAGGAGAACAAATTACAATTGGTAAATTTCAGATATTAGAACATTATCGCATGATTGGCAGACAGGTGAATTGGCTGGGTTTAACAGTTGTAGCAATGGTTATGACTGGAGGAATTCGGGTTTTTGTGTGGTTGGAAAGAAAAAGTCATAATTATTTACGACAACGCGATCGCCTATTAGTTCTCCTGCTGACTCTGAGTGTTCCTGGAGTATTGGCAATCAGTTTGCCCTATACTACTTGGAGTGCAATTGGTTTATTATTAGGCAGTTTTTATGGACCAACCGTAGGCATAACGGTGGTAGGGTTATTGTCGCTGATCCTACCAATTACCACAGATACAAATATGCTAGTATTGTTGGCTGGGGCTGGAGGAGGGATGTTAAGTAGTTATATAGCCCATAGATTGCGATCGCGTGAAGAATTAGCCTTATTAGGTGTTGTCACTGCTCTCACCCAAGGTGGTGTATTCTTATTATTAAAAATCCTCACTGGCGGGGTTTTTGGTTCAGGTTGGTATATCTTCCAAGAAGCTGGTTTATTTGCTGTATCTGGTTTGTCTTGGAGTGTGGTGGCTTTGGGTTTAAGTCCTTATCTGGAGACACTATTTGATGTGATTACTCCCATCCGCTTGGCGGAATTAGCTAACCCTAATCGCCCATTATTAAAGCGTTTGGCAACAGAAGCCCCAGGAACTTTTCAACATACTTTATTAGTGGCTACTTTGGCGGAGTCCGCGGCTAAAGAATTGGGTTGTAATGTAGAATTAGTCAGGGCGGGAACTCTGTATCATGATATTGGTAAAATGCACGATCCTTTGGGATTTATTGAAAATCAAATCGGCAGTCCTAATAAACATGAAACAGAAATTAAAGATCCTTGGCAAAGTGCTGAGTTAATTAAAAAGCA
Organism: Aphanizomenon sp. CS-733/32; assembly: GCF_028330045.1. Taxonomy (NCBI): domain Bacteria; kingdom Bacillati; phylum Cyanobacteriota; class Cyanophyceae; order Nostocales; family Aphanizomenonaceae; genus Aphanizomenon; species Aphanizomenon sp. CS-733/32. Next base: position 15,916 of record NZ_JAQMSE010000243.1, on the reverse strand, counting down.
CGTAACGGAAGGGTTAGTCATGGCCAAGAAACACAGTTTACCGACGGCAATTCAGGCTTTTATTCCCGAACATCAAGGCACAATGGCGATCGCCTATTTCTATCACCAAGCCCAACAAATAGCCCAAGAAAACCCACACATCATCGTAGATAAAGCCGATTTTTGTTATGATGGTCCTATCCCCCAATCACGGGAAACAGGTATCGTCATGTTAGCAGATTCTTGTGAAGCCGCATTACGCAGTCTCAAAGATGCTACTCCAGAAAAAGCCTTGAATATGCTGAATAATATTCTCAAAGCCAAATGGCAAGATGAACAATTAATAGATTCGGGCTTGACAAGAGAAGAAATGCCAAAAATCGCCCAAATATTTGTGGATGTTTGGCAACAATTTCATCACAAACGGATTGCTTACCCGAAAGCAAAAGCCGGTAATTCTTAGTTAAAATCAGGCTAATACTTGATCGCCGATAAATGCAAATCAGGTTGATAAATTATGTGCTGTATTCATACTTAATGGTTAAACTAGAGATAGAAAAATCACAATAGGAAGATTATGATGAGCGATCGTGACTATACCTTAATTATTGACAAAAGTGGTAGTATGTCCACACCCGACCAAGTGGGCGGGAGAACTAGATGGCAGATAGCCCAAGAATCTACCATTGCTTTAGCCAGAAAGTGCGAGGAATTTGATCCAGATGGCATTACAGTTTACGTATTTTCCGGCAGATTTAAACGTTATGAGAACGTGACTGCCGCCAAAGTAGCCCAGATATTTCAAGAAAATGATCCAGCAGGGACAACTAACTTAGGAAGTGTACTTCAAGATGCATTGAATAGCTACTTTCAACGCAAAGCCGCTGGTACTACCAAACCTAATGGAGAAACCATTTTAGTCATTACTGACGGTGAACCAGATGATCGCAAAGCCGTATTTGAAATTATCATCAGTGCGACTCGACAGATGGAAAAAGATGAAGAGTTAGGAATTTCCATGATTCAAGTTGGTTCAGATCCTCAAGCTACTAAATTTCTCAAGGCCTTAGATGATCAATTACAAGGTGTTGGTGCTAAATTCGATATTTGTGATACCGTGACTTTAGATGATTTAGAAGACATGAGTTTGGCTGACGTTTTAATGAATGCCATCACTGATTAATTAAGAAAAATTCCTCAAATCTGGAGAGTTTAGTCATGCTAGAAAACCGTGATTACACCTTAATTATTGATAAAAGCGGTAGCATGGCTACCCCAGATCAAAAAGGTGGGAGAACTAGATGGGCAACAGCACAAGAATCTACTTTGGCCTTAGCCAGTAAATGTGAACAATTTGATCCAGATGGTATTACTATTTATTTGTTTTCTGGAAAGTTTAAACGCTATGAAAATGTCACATCTGCCAAAGTAACACAAATTTTCACAGAAAATGATCCTTCTGGAACAACAGATTTAGCTGGGGTTTTGAAACACGCTACCGATGATTATCTGCAACGTAAAGCCTCCGGTACAACTAAACCCAACGGAGAAACAATTTTAGTAGTTACTGACGGTGAACCAGATGATCGTAAAGCCGTCATGAAGGTAATTATTGAAGTTTCTCGCCGTTTGGATAGAGATGAAGAATTAGCTATTTCTTTTATCCAAGTCGGTAATGATCCTCAAGCTACCCGCTTTTTGAAAATCTTGGACGATGAACTACAAGGTGCAGGTGCTAAGTTTGATATTTGCGACACCGTGACAATGGATGACATGGAAGATATGAGTTTATCAGAAGTTTTGCTTAATGCCATTAATGACTAGCACCGCTCGGCGGAAATCAACAGATTTTGGATTGATTCCACATTGGTGATTTTTGATTACTTCCGTCCTGAAGGGGCGGGAAACCTCTACCGAAAAGTCCCAATCTAAAATCTGAATTAAAAATTAAAAAAGTAGATCCCCCACCTTTTACATCAATTCATAATTTGTTGATAAGATCAAAAAAGAAGTTGGGGATCTTATCTCTTTGAGGAATTACAAATATGGATTCCATTGACAAGCTATTAGCTGAACTCAAAACTGAATATACAGAACCGAAAACCACAGCACCACAAAATCATTTAACCCCAGTTAAATTGATTTCACCGACAATAAAATCGGATGTATTCATAGATAATTTGTTATCAGAAGTCCAAGCTGATTTGGCGGAAAATAAAGCTAAATATATCGAATCCAACCCGACAAAACCAGAAAATAGGTTATCCCCTATTCAATTTGTTCATTCACCTGATCCTAAGTCAGATGTATTTGTCAACAACTTATTAGCAGATGTGCAAGCTGATATTTTAGCAAAAGATGCGGCGATCGCACTGCGAAAACAAGAAGAATTAACACAGGAGAAAATTCGTCAAGAAAAACTTCAAGTTAAACAAAAAGCAGCCTTACAAAAATCTGCCGAACAATGGTTAGATAAATTAGATCCATTGTCATCAGAAGGAATATGGTTTGAAAAATTTGCTGAAGGTTATCCCAACAAATTATTAGCCGCAATTGATTATTTGCAAACTAATTCCTAAATCTGCTATCCCTGTTGAAACTTTAAAATTAAAGAACCAGAAAAAATCAGTTAAATGATCAATTCTGATTTCTGCGTTCACAGACTAAAATGGTATTTGGTCAGTAACAGTGAGGTTTGTTTCTCCTGGCATTAACTCTACTTTTGTTTCCTCTGGGGTTAATTCTACTTGTCTTTCCCATCCTCTTGATTCTACAGCCGTTCGGGATGCAGGATATGGAAATAAACTTTTAAATCCAGCCAAACGTTCTTTTAATGCTCCTGGTGCAGTATTCCAAAGACTTTCATAATAGAAAAAAGCCACACCCAGTCCCCGTTGTTGGGCGGCACGGACTTGAGATTGAATCTGTTGCATTGATACCGGTTTAGTTCTTAAACCTGCCATGACACCGATTCCCGCAGGAATTTTTTGTTTTACTTCTTCCATTTCTGGACGGGAAAGCTTGCCAATAAAATGATCTAAATTTTCCTTATAAACTTGCACAATTAACTCATCTACTATGTCTAATCGTACCCAGTTCAACCAATCTTGGAGTTGAAATTTATAGGCATGATTATAGTAATTAGGTGAGACAGAGAAAATCATGTTCGGTTTGATTTGTTTAACTGTTTGATTCAGTCTCACCATGAATTCTGTAATTTTATTTGCCCGCCAATTTACCCATTCTGGGTTTTGAGGATCACTTGGTGGCGTTTTTTTGGTTTCTTGTTGATATAAGGCAACTGTATATTTATCGTAGCCAAATTCCGAAGGTAAACTTGTATGGTCATCAAACTGAATACCATCAAGATTATATTTTTGAGTAAGTTCTACTAGGAGATCACTAATAAACTGTTGGACTTGGGGATGAAATGGATTTAACCATGAAACTTCTCCGCCGGCACTAATAGATGTTTGAGTCCCATCTTTTTTGCGTGTTAACCATTCTGGTTTATTCATGGCTAATTCTGAACTGGGAGGAGTCATAAACCCAAATTCAAACCAAGGAATTACTAGTAAGTTTTGCCGATGGGCTTGATCAATTAAATCGGCAAGAATATCATGTCCATCTAAGCCTTGAAATACAAATGGTTGGATTTCTAGACGTTTGGCTACTTCACTGGGATACATGACATAACCAGAATTCCAAACTACGGGATAGACAGTGTTAAAGTTGAGTTGTTGCAGTTTTTTGACTGCTTCCTGAACTTTAGTCCTATCTTTAAGAATATCGAGATCATTACTTGTCATCCATACACCACGAATTTCTTGACGTGATGTTTGTTGGGCTGTTACAGGTGTAAAGGTGTTTCCCCATAAAACCATGAGTAAGGAAATTAAAAACAAAGGCAGAAATAACTTTTTAAGTATTTTCTGAAAACCAAATGGATAGAAATTGAATCTCATTTTAATTTGAAACTATGGCAATGATATAGTAAAAGTCAGAAGTATTGATTGACAATGAATTATATCTCAATCTGGTTCAGTTAAACATAAATTTTGCTGCTTTTTGCCGATACTTTGCGCCTCTACACTGTGATTTTCTTCTATCAGTGGTAGCTTGACTGTAAATGTTGATGCCAATTAGTACCAAGATACCGATAAAAGGTTGGGTTGACCTAAGGAAACCCAACAGAATTCTGAATCATGTTGAGTCAAGATTCCTCCTGACTCCTAACCTCATTTAGTTTAGTCGCCATTCCCAAACCGCTTGATTAGATCTTCAGGACGAATATTAGAAATAAATTCGCGGAAAGCTTCCTGTTCCGCCTCATCAGCATCACGGTCTACGGGAATAGAAGCATCAGCTACTACTTCTTCCATGACCCAGATCGGAGTATTTGTTCGGAGAGCTATAGCGATCGCATCACTCGGACGCGCATCAATTTCTTTTTTGACATCCCCTTGCTGAAGAATCAACGCTGCATAAAAAGTGTCTTTTTGCAAGGTATGAATAATAACTTTATCTAAAGTCATATTCCATGTTTCTAGCATATTCACAATCAAATCGTGGGTTAAAGGTCGAGGCGGCTTTTGATTTTCCATTGCCCCCATAATTGCTCTGGCCTGTTCTTGACCTATATAAATAGGCAAAGCGCGACGATCTGAACCATCCTTCAAAAGTACAATTGGGCTGCGGGTGATCGCATCTAATGCTATACCAGCGACTTTCATTTCTATCATTGGTTCAGCCTCTAAAGTTCTTTAATCGCTTGGAAATATGTAACAGATAATACACTCTTCATCAAATTAAGAATTAAAAATTAAAAATTAAAAAAAGCAGACTCAACCAGCTTTTTAGGAATTTTTAATGGTTATTTGACTGTTGCTGTGGTGTACTAACAATTAGGTATAAACAAACTAATTTCACACCATCTTAACAACTAATTTATTTATCTTTCATATTTTATCCTTCTTTAATCTTCCGATTCAAGTATGCCTGGGGATTGATGTTAATATGTTAATATTCATCTACCAGAATTGGGAAAGAAATTAAAATGGAAAAGCTTTACATTTTTTCCGAGAATTATTAGTTAATTTCCGCCAAAATTAGGGAATAAATAAAATTAGTTTTGCAAAAGCTGTGTTTACAGGATTAATTCAAGGTTTGGGAACGATAAAACCCGTAACGGGAGATTTGTGGCAGATTAGTTATCTTAATCAGTCAAAAATGCTCATTCAGGACTTAGCCTATGGTGATAGTGTAGCAGTAGATGGCGTGTGTCTAACAGTTGAAGAAATCTTAAAAGATGGGTTTATTGCCACCGCTTCACCGGAAACCCTCCGCCGCACCACATTGGGTCAAGAAGAAACTCAACAAAGATCCGTTAACTTAGAACCGTCCCTGCGGGTAGGCGGTAAAGTTGGCGGTCATTTTGTCATGGGTCATGTAGATGGAATTGGTCAGTTAATAACATCTGAACAAACAGCTAGTTCGTGGGAAATGACCTTTGTTGCCCCACAGGCGATCGCTCGTTATATAGTTCCTAAAGGTAGCATTGCTGTCAATGGTATCAGCCTCACCGTAGCTGCATACAAATCAGAATCATCTCAATTTACAGTCGCCGTCATTCCCCTGACCTACAGCGAAACCAATCTCAGTCATTTAGTAGCAGGAAGTTGGGTAAATTTAGAAGGAGACATCCTGGGTAAATACGTAGAAAAATTCCTAACTCCTGGAAATAATCACCAACAAGAGGAAATTACAACCGCCTTCCTCACAGAAAACGGATATTTGTAGGAGTCAGGAGTTCGGAGTTTGGAGGAAAAAATTGAAGAATAGAGCCTGAAATTTCTCCCCTGCCCCCTGCCCCCCTGCTCCCCTACTCAATTACCGAGCCTGGGCTGTTTTCACCCCTGCTGTGTCTTGTGCCAATTGGCTGAGACCACCTTGTAATTGCACACCGGGGTCAACAGCCACCCATCCATTTTGGGTGAGGTGACGGACTTCAAAGTGTAAGTGAGGTCCTGTAGAATTGCCAGTGCTACCAACTCGACCAATAACAGTTCCTGGTTCTACCCACTGTCCAGGTTGAACAAGGATTTCTGACATATGCCCGTAGAGACTTTGTTGAGCAGAACCGTGATTAATGATTACAGCCAAACCATAACCACCTAACCAGTTAGCTGATTCTACTTGACCTCTAGCCGCTGCTAAAATTGGCGTTCCTGTGGGCGCACCTAAATCTGTCCCCGCGTGAAAACGGCGATCGCCCGTGATAGGATGAATACGCCAGCCAAATAAGGATGTAATTGGTGCAGCCACCGCTAGAGGGAAAACTGTTCCCGAACCACCACCGACACCACGATAAGCCAGAGTATTAGTATAAGGAACTTCCGGCAAAACTGATGCCAAAGAGAAGTCATAAGACACCATACTCGGACGAGGAGCAACATTACCCTCTATCATTGGCGCAGGTAAACTACCTACCTGGGGAGCAATAGGGGTAGAACTAACCTTGGTCGTGCTAAATTCCCTAGGACTAGGAATAAAGTTATTAGCATGATAGTCCGCCTTGGTATGACTAATGGTATTAGTTCTGGAAATCCGCCAATTATTTTGATTTTGAGGTGGACTGATTTTGCTAACACTACTAGCCACAGCCTCAGTCACATTCTTACTTTGATTACTGCTTGCAGTTATAGTTTTCCAGCCTACTTTTTTATGTGCAGAGACGGTCACTACTTTCGCTACTTCACTTTTCTTCAGCCAAGTTGGTGATGATTCTTGAGACTTAGCCACAGCAGGAGTTTGTGTAGATTTAGCGCAAGTGGTAGATACCGTTGCCCCACACCCCTTAGAACGTTCTGTTACCACCACAGAACTAGGTGGTTCATAGTTACTTTCGCCTACATTTTTATATTCATTCGTATCAATGTAAGCGTTGTTGGAATCCCGGGGTTTATTCTCTGTATCCTTAACAATGTCTTGAGAATTATTACTTTGCTGAGGGACTTCTGGCAGTTTTTTAATTACAGAATCAACTTCACTCACACTAGCAGTAGGTTGAGTCTCTTCACTCTTGAGTTTAGAGGTTCTCACACTAGCAGTAGGTTGAGTCTCTTCACTCTTAGCAACACCTTTGCTATTTAGCCTCTTTTTCAGATTAACTCGGCGGACAGAAAAATCTGGTTGTGGCTTCGCTGTTTCGGAAACACCAGCTTCTTTCTGAACTGGATTTGTGACTGCTGTTGGTTGAGAATTCTCAATAGTAGGAACAATATTGTCTATTGACGAAGTGTCCGATTGAGCAGTTACAAACCCGCCGCTAAGAAGACTGAAGCTACTTAATAAACAGATACCTTGTACTGGTAATCTAGAAGCAAGGCGTTTACTTGTACCGCCGTAGTAAAAATTTTTATGGGCAGATTTATGGTGCTGCGTCATTTTTTCTCTTTTGTTGTGTGTAATAAAGGGTGAACTACCCACACTGACTTGGAGTACCAAGTACAGTGTCGGCTTCTGTACTCATAGGGGAGTGCCGCAACTTAGACTTCCGACCGAGTTTTGGTCTTATCCCCCCTCCTACAGCAGAGACGGCTGTACCTTCCGCCTTGATGATTCTGATACCCTCTACTCTAATATTTATCGCTGCGTTTCCATCTCTATCATGATGACTACCACAATGAGGACAAGTCCATTCACGGACATCTAGTGGCATATCACTCACTTGATAAAAACAATTAGAACAGAGCTTAGAACTGGGAAACCATCTATCAATCTCCACTAATTTACCACCTTTACGTTCTAGCTTATAGGCTAAAAAATTAGTGAATGTTCCCCATCCAACATCAGATATTGATTTTGCCAAATTGTGATTACGAACCATGCCTTTGACATGATAGCGAAGCGTGGGTTTAAGGTTTTTTTCCGGCACGTTTATCAAAAAAGTTTTTATACGCTGTAGTTAAATTTAGTGTTGTAGCCTGTAAAACTTGGCTATAACAATCACCTAACCAAATAGTATCTTCTGCTTTTTTGAGAATAGGAAGTAATGCGTTGAGTGCAGCACGGCTAAGTCCTTTACTCGTCTCTTTGTAAGTCTCAATTGACTTATTTAGAGCATAATTCCACCACCATCTAGCACATCCAAAAGATTGCGCTAGTTGTGTTTCCTGTTCTTTTGATGGATATATACGAACTTGAACAGCCTTGTGTATCACTCAAATCACCTCCTCATGAAACAGAAGTTTGACGATAACCCAGGCTAATTGTACCCGGTTGGACGGAAATTTCTGGTGTTAAAGTTGCTTTTGCATCATCAGTTGTCATTTTTAAACGCAGATTACCTTCTTGAGTCACGCCAACTACTTTACCTAAAAAATTATTGACATAAACCTGATCACCCATATTTGTAAGTAAATCAAGGTAGTGAGACAAAAGTATGTTTATTCCTTCTGTCTGTAGACACTCTATACCGGATTTAATTCCTATTAAAACCTGTAAGGTGAGGATTTCTAGGTGATCAAACATCTGACAATTCTGGGAATTTTGCCATAATTGCAGATTAATTCCCGTTTCTGGAACTTGATTTGCCCAATTAATCCCCACACCAATGATAGCTTGAGTGATTTGTCCTTGATTGACCTTGGTTTCAGTTAAAATGCCGCCTAACTTGCGACCATCTAATACTAAATCATTTGGCCATTTTATGCCCACAGGTATACGAAATTTTCTTAATTGTGCTGTAATTCCCCAAGCACTAGCCAAGGTAAGTTGATAACTGCTGGTAGCTGCCAAATTAGGAGCTATTGCCATTGAAAGATATAAACCACCCTTATCAGACTGCCATCCCCGACCCCATTGCCCTCTGCCGGCGGTTTGCTGGGTGGCAATAACTACAGAGCCAGGTTTTTCGCCTTGGTCAATTAGTTGCCACAGGGTTTGATTTGTGGAGGATAAGGTGTTAAAAATATGTAGAGAGAATGGTAAATCTTGATGCTTATATTCTGCTTTTAAGCTATTTACCAAAAGTTGCTGATTAAATTCCACCACAGTTCACCATTGCTTTAAGAGACTTCCAAATAAAAAAATATCCCGTCGTTATGAAGGCAGGGGAGTAGGGGGAGTAGGGGAGAAATTTCTTCCTCCTGAACTCCTGATAGCGCAGCGTGGCGTTAGCCATACTCCTGAATGGGCGCAGGCCCTGCGCCCCTACCTCCTGAACTCCTGACTTCTGCTGTAGCATTGATTGAAGGTTATTAATTGTCTATTGAGGTTTGGTTAAAGATGTACACTTGGCAATGGCACAATTGGGAAGGTCTACCTTACTTAACTTGTAATCTTCTAGAACCCTGGTCTCATGGTTTCTTTACCCAACAGTTTTGGCCACGCTTACCTCATCAGCTAACTCCGGTTCTACAACCCGATGCTTTAGCTTATCGCTTGAAACAGGTACATGGCAATACTGTTTTAACTCCCCAGGAAGTTGATGATCATGTCAATACCAGTGATGATGATTTGGCCTTGGCAGATGGTTTAATTAGTCATCAACCTTTACAGGCTGTGTGGGTGGCTTCTGCTGATTGTACACCTGTGTTGATTGGCGATATTAAAACTGGACAGGTGGCGGCTTTACACGCTGGTTGGCGGGGTACAGCGGCGAAAATTGTGCCAGAAGCGATCGCCAGAATGCGATCGCATGGTAGTAATTTAATAGATTTGCGAGTAGCAATGGGTCCGGCTATTGCTGGGGAAGTTTACCAAGTCTCTGTAGAAGTGGCAGCAGAAATTGGCAGTACCATTGTCCCAGATAGTCAACCAGAAGCAGTTGTTTCGGCTTTACACGATTTACCTAATTCACCTGTGCTGAGAGATCCAGAACCGGGAAGAGTGCGTTTAGACGTGCGCCGGGTCAATGCTTTACAATTGGAACAATTAGGATTTAGTGTAGAACAAGTGGCGATCGCTCCCTATTGTACTTTCCAAACTCCAGAACATTTCTTCTCCTATCGGCGAGAAAAAGAGAAAAAGGTGCAATGGTCGGGAATCGTCAGTGCAGGTAAATAATCAACGGACGAGCCAGTATACTAAATAACAATTTCTCAAAAAATGCTTACAAGCAATCTCCCAAGTCTGTATTCAAAATGAAGATCATGCAAGTTATAGGTATAACAGCTTATCATATTCATGGGATAATCCTCTAGATACATCTCGCTCAATCAGCAAAAAGCCTATTGGAGAGACACTACCCACCAGAATTATCACCAAAAGTGGAAAACTAGTAATCTCAGAGACAGAAAACTAAAATTTTCAAACTTTTTCTATACTAGTAGAAACAAAACATAAAGAGACAAAATCATGACTAATATCCAAGAAAAAGCCACTACCGAGATCCAAGAAAAAATCCAAAAAGAAGTTGAAGAGGCTCGCAATGTGTGTGATGTCTCTGGTAGCAACTCCGCTGAATGTGCTGCTGCGTGGGATGCTGTAGAAGAATTGCAAGCAGAAGCTTCTCATAAACGTCAAATTAAGCCCAAAAACTCTTTAGAGCAATACTGTGATGCTAATCCAGAAGCAGATGAGTGCCGTCTGTATGAAGACTAAAACCAGGAGTTAGTTGTACCTGTTTTATCAAGTGATAATTCTTTGGTCTATCAATGGACTTGAACTAGACGGGGAATAAACTCCCCGTTCTTCCCATTTGCACAAAGTCCAGTTACCCAGAGACTACAAGTTTTTCTATTTTTTGATTGACTTTATGACACAAGTATGGTTTAGACCCTATGTTTGGACGGACTACCGACTGGCGTTATTATTTACGCTGATTATTCCATTAATTCTTCTGGTTTGGACATTTGTACAAAAAGCAGAAGGAATGCAGCACTTGTTAATGATTTACTGGCGAGTAGCTAGTTTATTAGCTATTAGTATGTACTTGATGATTGGTGGTTTCGGAGTCAGTTTCATCTCCGCTTTAATGGCGCAAGTTCTCATTCCTATGTCGCTATGGTTTTGGGTAGACATCAATGATGAAATTGACTATTATCCCAATAGTCTATTAAAACTGATTTTTACTTCTTGGCGTTGGGCAACAACAGTTTATTGTAGTTTAGGAGCAATAGCGCTGATACCTTTTTTGGGGTGTGCTTTTTCAGGAACTGCTCTCAAAACTCCTTACTGTAGCGTTTGGTTAGAAGCACCATTACTGTTTAAAGACTATTTTCACCATAATAGCAAACCTGCTTTCCTCGGATTTTTAGGCATAGTTACTTTAGGGATTTACATAGTTTATTTAAGTTATTTTGTCGCGGTTAAACTTGGCAAATATGGACGTTCAGCTTCACATTAAGTAGGTTGGCGTTGAAAATTGTCGTTATGGCGAGGCAAGAATGAAGAATGAAGAATGAAGAATGAAGAATGAAGAGTGAAGAATGAAGAGTGAAGAATGAAGAATGAAGAATGAAGAGTGAAGAGTGAAGAATGAAGAGGTTTTGGGCGATTTTACTTTTCTTTACATTCCGGTTTTAGCTGAATGCTTACCATCAAATTAATCACAAAAATCATAGTCCCGAATGCATGAATAACTCTATTAGTAAAAAACTGGAACAATATACCATTAAAAAATCGCAAGAAGTTCTCATTATTAATGTAGAAATTGATGATGAACCAGATCAAATTGCCGTGTTTAAAGGCTTTTCTAGTTCTTTGATGCGTCCAACTGCTTATGATCCCGATGTTCCAGTGTTACCAGATACAGCTACAATTATCACAATTGACCGCATAGCAAGTCCTTATAATCCTGACTCACCCCGTTATCTTCAACAAGATATTTCTTGGGAAGATATGCAAGTTTTATTATCTGAAGTTGGGGTTTAGAATTGGTAATTGGTAATTGGTAAGATTTTTTTGAATTTTGAATTGTTAATTTGAAATTGTTAATATGTCCAGTTCTGGATACACTTTACCTGTTTTTGCTTGTGCTGCTGCTGTTGCGGCTTTGCATTGGTTACGTCATCATCAACCTTTGCAGATTACTACTGTAGACTTAATTGAACCTGCGGAAATTGCTGAAATACCCATTGAACAAGTAGCGGGAATATCGGAAAATCAGGCTTTGGCGATGACTCGTAGTAATCCGGGTGATAATCTAGATTTAACGAAGAATACACCAATTTGGGCTGTAGTGACATGGTATGAAGGAGATGGAGAAACGGTAATTATTCAGGGTGGTGAGGGAATTGGGAAACAACTTAATGGTGAGGGAAAAGCGGCAATTTATGGTTATGCTCAGAGATTACTAACAGAAAATTTACAGCGATTATTAGCACCGACGGAAAAAATCAAGGTAACAATTATTTTACCAGAAGGGCGATCGCTCGCAACTCGGACTTCTAACTCTGCTTTTGGGGTAGTGGAAGGACTATCCTTACTAGGAACAACAGGGATTTCTCAACCTTTAAGTACACCAGATCAATTAGCAGATTTCCGCGCTGATTTAGCAGCAAAAGCCAGTCAATTTTCCACTTTAGTCTTTTGTATTGGCGAAAATGGGTTAGATTTAGCGCAAAAACTCGGTATCAACCCCGCACAAATGGTAAAAACCGCTAATTGGTTGGGACCCATGTTAGTTGCGGCTGATGTCTTAGGTGTCAAAGAAATTTTATTATTTGGTTATCACGGTAAATTGATGAAACTAGCGGGGGGAATCTTTCACACACATCATCATTTAGCTGATGGTCGGCGGGAAATTCTCACAGCCCATTGTGCCATGCTAGGATTAAAGTCTCCAGATATTCAAACCGTTTTTCAGAGTCCTACAGCAGAAGCAGCATTAAAACATCTGAGAAGTCTAGATAGTAATACTGGGAGTAATTGGGTAAATCAGGTTTATAACTCCATTGCCGAAACAATTGATACCCGCACCCAAGCATATATGGATAGCCACAATGAACAAGGTAAAACCATTATAGCTTGTGGTTCTGTGCTTTTTGACCGCGATCGCCAAATCCTAGTGAAAAGCAAAACTGGTTGTATTTTACTGGAAAAATTGTGCTAACTTAATAAAAATTATCCTAATACCAATTTTATGTAAAGCAGCACAGAACTATGAAATCCATTAATTAATCCATCCGTCTTTATCTGCGTTTATTTGCGTTTATCTGCGGTCAGTTATTCTTGAAATCTTATTCAATGCAGCTTGATCTTAACTTGGTAAAAGTATCTCAAATAAATATTTTTCAAAACTAAACTATGATTTGCATGATTAATGTATCTGTGATCACCGATCATTATTAATCACAAAAATCATAAAAATCACAGTTCAGACATCTTATCCTCAACGAAACACTTTCTCTACCATGAATACAGCGGTGACTCTACCAACAGTCGAAACATCCCAAACACAGGAAAATTTTGGGAAACTTAAAGGTCAAATAATTGTTATTTTAGACTTTGGCTCTCAATATTCTGAATTAATTGCTCGTCGTATCCGCGAAACACAAGTATATTCAGAAGTTATTTCCTATCGCACCACAGCAGAACAGTTAGAAAAAATCAACCCCAAAGGGATCATCCTCTCCGGTGGTCCAAATTCCGTATATAGTGACTACGCCCCCCATTGTGACCCAGACATCTGGAAATTGGGAATACCCGTTCTTGGTGTTTGCTATGGAATGCAACTCATGGTTAATCAACTGGGTGGAGAAGTCATCAAAGCCGAACGGGGTGAATATGGAAAAGCATCTCTACACATAGATGACCCTACAGACTTATTAACTAATGTCGAAGAAGGTGCAACCATGTGGATGAGTCATGGAGATTCAGTCACAACTATGCCCTCCGGCTTTGAACTACTGGCACATACTGATAATACACCCTGTGCAGCGATCGCTCACCATGACAAAAAACTCTATGGAGTCCAATTTCACCCCGAAGTCGTTCACTCTCAAGGTGGTATAGCCTTAATTCGCAACTTTGTTTACCATATCTGTGACTGTGAACCAACTTGGACAACAGCCGCTTTCGTCGAAGAATCAATTCAGGAAATTCGCGCCAAAGTAGGAGACAAACGGGTACTATTAGCATTATCTGGCGGTGTAGACTCTTCTACTCTGGCTTTTCTCCTATATAAAGCCATTGGTGAACAACTAACCTGTGTATTTATTGATCAGGGTTTCATGCGGAAACTAGAACCAGAAAGGTTAGTAAAGTTATTTAAAGAACAATTTCATATTCCCGTAGAATATGTTAATGCCCGCGAACGATTTATCTCTGCTATTGATGGAGTAACCGATCCCGAAGAAAAGCGTCGCCGCATTGGACATGAGTTTATCAGTGTTTTTGAGGAGACATCGAAAAATCTTGGTCATTTTGATTACTTGGCTCAAGGCACACTTTATCCAGACGTAATTGAATCTGCTGATACCAATGTTGATCCAAAAAGTGGTGAACGGGTAGCAGTGAAAATTAAAAGTCATCACAATGTGGGTGGTTTACCAAAAGACTTGAGATTTAAACTCGTAGAACCACTGCGGAAACTATTTAAAGATGAAGTCCGCAAAGTCGGTCGTTCCATTGGTTTACCAGAAGAAATTGTCCAACGTCAACCATTCCCTGGACCTGGTTTAGCCATTCGCATTTTAGGTGAAGTTACCTCCGAGCGCTTGAATATTTTGCGAGATGCTGATTTAATTGTTCGTCAAGAAATTAATCAACGCGGTTTATATAATGAGGTTTGGCAAGCTTTCGCAGTTCTATTACCCATTCGCAGCGTTGGTGTCATGGGTGATAAACGCACCTATGCCTATCCCATTGTTTTAAGGATTGTCACCAGCGAAGATGGTATGACGGCAGATTGGGCGCGGATTCCTTACGATGTGCTAGAAGCAATTTCTACCCGCATCGTGAATGAAGTCAAAGGTGTTAACCGTGTGGTTTATGACATTACCTCCAAACCACCTGGAACTATTGAGTGGGAATAGGTAAAGAGGCAGGGAGGGAGCAGGGAGAATGTTTTACCCAGTCCCCAGTCCCCAGTCCCCATTACCTATTAACTTAGGTCTAAAATTAGGAAGTATTACATTTTGTTGAGAATATTATGGCTGCAAGAGTAGAAATTTATACTTGGAGAACCTGCCCTTTTTGTATTCGTGCTAAAAATCTACTGAAAAAAAAAGGTGTTGATTTTAACGAATACAGTATTGACGGAGATGATGAAGCAAGAGAAAAAATGGCACAGCGAGCTAATGGTAGACGTTCTTTACCCCAAATTTTTATTAATGATCGACACATAGGTGGTTGTGATGATATACACGATTTAGATAATCAAGGTAAATTAGATGATCTACTAGAACGGTGATTGGTGATTGGGAAGAATGTTTTACCCATTACCCATTACCCATTACCCATTAACCTCAGTCTAAAATTAAGAAGTATTACATTTTGTTGAGAATATTATGGCTGCAAGAGTAGAAATTTACATTTGGACAACTTGCCCGTTTTGTATGCGTGCTAAAAATCTACTAAAGAGCAAAAGTATTGATTTTATCGAATACAACATTGATGGAGACGAAATAGCAAGAGATAAAATGTCCCGAAGAGCTAATGGAAAACGCTCTTTACCACAAATTTTTATTAATGATGTTCACATTGGTGGTTATGATGATATCTACACTTTAAACCGTCAAGGTAAGTTAGATAAGATGCTAGTACCGCAGGGCGGAAGTCAAAAGTCAAAAGTCAAAAGTCAAAACGAAGACAGTATAGGCTTTTTAACGATTTAGAATGGTTGGTTTATTTAGGGCTTGCTGAATAAACCGAAAACCTAGATATATTAAGAGTTTCCGGGGTAAAAAAGTGAATTAGGTGCAAGGAATAAGCATTGAAACCATTAAAAACCTATCACTTTCTGGAATTTGAGACTATTCTTATATCTTTC
>NZ_JAQMSE010000242.1:0-7946 GCF_028330045.1 Aphanizomenon sp. CS-733/32 | reverse complement strand
GCAATAGGCAATAGGCAATAGGCAATAGGCAATAGGCAATAGGCAATAGGCAATAGGCAATAGGCAATAGGCAATAGGGAAAAAGAATTAATTTATCCATAACAACTGACTAATGACCAATGACCAATGACAAATACACAACCTGTAATTTTAGGATTTGATCCCGGTCGTGATAAATGCGGGATTGCCGTGATGGGGCTGGATCGACAACTGTTCTATCATCAAGTTGTTTTGGCGAATGAGGCGATCGCTAATATTGAAATACAACTGCAAAAATTCCCTGTATCCTTAATGGTGATGGGAGATCAAACAACGGCTAAAAAGTGGAAACAGCAACTTAATCAGGAATTAAGCAAACCCACCAATATCATTTTGGTTGATGAACGTTATTCCACTTTACAAGCACGCGATCGCTATTGGCAGATGTATCCACCCCAAGGCATCACTAAACTATTACCCCAGGGTTTACGTCAACCTCCAAGGCCAATAGATGACATTGTGGCCATTCTCCTGATTGAACGATATCTTAACCGACTAACTGACAACTAATTTACAGTTCAGCCCGAATCGTAAAAGCGTAATCCCCTCCAGGTTCTAACTGATAGTCTTGTTGTTCCAAAAAGCGTCCCAGAGGTTCTTTGATTAAAGCACGACCTTGGGAAGGCTTCACAGAAAGTTCTCCCCGGCGGAAATGCCACTGGAAATGCCACTGAAAATTACCGGCGCTAACTTCACCTTCAAGAAAGCCTTGTTGCCAAGATTGGCGGGTAACTCTCACATGAGCAGTAGTTTCTGGCAGACGTTTAGCACTCACGCTTGTTTGATGTCACGTATGGGATAAAAGCCAATTATTTATGTAGGCTACTTATTCTATGTACCAAAAATAGCTTAATTCTACAAACTAATCAAAACAAGATAAGTTAGCTCTTTTGTTGTCAATTTACAATAAACGCAAGATAATAATGCAATTTTTACATAAAAATATTTGTGAAGAGTGTGCTTTTTATATCAAATTAGAATGCACTCACCCCGACGAGTTGGCAGTTAATTGTGCTACTGTCACCTTCTGCAATTCATTCACTCCAGCGGTGGAAATTGACAGTCCTTGTGTGACTTTTGGTAATGATGATATGTTATAATGCTTACCTGGGATTAACACCGGGAAAAGCTGGAAGTGATGGAGGAATAGATGGTTATGCCAAAATGATTCATGAAGCTAATATTGGCATAATGTTAGCCAGTGCTAGTTATACAGATGGATTTCGTTTTCGTTTAAATAAATCTATTCAAAGTAACAATACCTTGTCCAAATATAAATAGTATTATTTTAATATGTATTAATAGTATGTTTATCTAAATCTAGATATCAATGTATAAAATAAGAATACTACACCAAAATATTACAATTCATTTGAGGAGGTTTCCAGAAAATGACAGCAACTCAACCAACAGCAGTTACTAATTCAAATCTTTACGAAGAAGATTTTTATTTGTGGATAAAGACAACAGCAAAACAATTAAAAAATGGTAACTTTGCCGAAATTGATTTAGACAATTTGATTGAAGAAATTGAAAGCATGGGTAGAAGTGAAAAAAGAGCATTAAAAAGCAACTTATTAGTTGTATTAATGCACCTGCTCAAATATAAATATCAGCCAGAAAAACGTAGTAATAGTTGGTTATCTACTATCTTTGAACATAGACGCAGATTGAAAGAAGACTTAACCGAAAGTCCCAGTTTAAAGAAATACTTATCTGAGACATTTAACGAATGTTATCAAGATGCGAGAAAACAAGCTGCGTTAGAAATAGGTTTATCACTTAATACTTTTCCCGTAGACTCTCCATTTACTACAGAAGAAAGTTTAAATCAAGATTATTTACCAGAACAACATTGATTTTTCCTTATCTTCCTTTGCGTCTTTGCTCCTTTGTGCCTTTGCGCGAAATAAAACTAAATCTATGCAATTACCATTAATTAAATATCCCATCTTGGGGATCACCAGTTTATTATTATTAGCTGTTAATATCAAACCAGTATTTTCCACTTCTCCCCCTACTCTAATACTGGCACAAAACATAAATAGTAGAGCAGCTACAGACTCTTTAAATCAAGGATTACAAGCGATTCAGTTGGGAAGAATAGAAGAAGCAATTACTGCTTTTCGTGAAGCTATTAAACTAGATCCTAAATTAGCAGCAGCGCACTATAACTTAGGTTTAGCACTGCGACAATCAGGAAAATTACAACCTGCGGCAGATGCTTTTTATCAAGCTACCCAAGCCGATTCTCAATTTGCGTTAGCCTTTGCCAATTTAGGTGGAGCGTTATTAGAAGGAAATAATTTAAAATTGGCGAAAGACTATTTAAATCAGGCTTTGAAGTTAAATCCAAATCTGGGTTTTGCCCATTATAACATGGGGTTAGTTAAGAAACAGGAGAAAAATTGGTCAAGTGCGATCGCCTCTTTTCAAAAAGCCAGAACAATGAGTCAAAATGCTCCCGAACCTGCCTATCATTTAGGTGTATGTTATTTACAACAAAGAAAAGTTGAACAAGCTAAGGCAGCTTTTAACGAAGCAATCAGAATCAATCCTAAATATGCAGAAGCACACTATGATCTGGGTTCAATTTTGTTTAATCAGGGAAAATTAAATGAAGGTTTAGCAGCTTTCAGAAAATCAGCCGCAGCTAATCCTAATTATGCTAATGCCTATTATGGTGCAGGATTAGTTTTCATGCAGTTAAAGCAGTATAAAGAAGCCGTGCAGGTCTTCCAATATGCTAAAGATTTATATAATATTCAAGGTAATTTACAGTGGGTGAAAAATTCCCAGCATTTCCTACAACAAGCACAAAAATTAAACAGGTAGAGAAGTTGTGCCGCCACTGCTACTTATTAAAGTGCAGAATGTAGACAAAAAACTCCACAAAGATGAAAAATCCTTGAGGAGTTTGAGAGAGTATTATACTCAACATGGTTGAAATATGGACTTTTGGAAAATTACGAAAAACATAGATTTATAGGGGTAAAGCATGAGATCATTGGTGTCAACTTAACATAAAACCTCTATCCCGCAAACAACTCAAGTCATATTCCAGTCTCTGACTGGGAATGAATTCTAAAGGCTCTGCCTTCAATGATATTAGAGGCAGAGCCTCATCAAACGCTACGCGAACGTGGACTATACACAAAATTAAGGTTTTCAAACCCACGTAGGTGGGTTTCTAACCGCCTTTTAAAACAACCTCTAAATAAATAAACTAGGAGACACTTTAAAATATTCTCCCAAGGCTTTTGCTTGTGCTTTACTAATTGAGCGTTTACCGTTGACAACCTCTGAAACTACACCGCTGCTAGAACCAAGAATGCGTACTAAGTCAGCTTGACGAATTCCACTAGATTCCATGATATGTAGCAATATTTCATGAGGTGTAGATTCATCCATTGGATAATTTTCTTCCTCATAATCTTCAATTAGTCTGACAAGCAATTTGTGTAAAGCTCGCTCCTCTGGACTACGATTTTTTTTAAAAGTTAGATATTCTGCAACTTTTAACAACCGTTCATAGTCTTCCTCTGTTTCAATTACTTTAGGAGCGATTTCTGCTAGTAATTGACTATAAGTATTTCTGTCAAAAGTAAGGGTCATTTTTCCATTTATTTTTACTATATTCGGCATGAGTTAGCAAGTATTTGTAGTACACCGTTTGATCTTCATAATCCATTCCTACAATTAAACGATAATCATTACCTTTGATATTAAAAACAGTAAAATTACCAACAGCTTCAGCATCTCGGTAAAATTTCTGAACATCATTTAAACTTTGCCATTCTGCTTTTTTAACTGTTTGATACCAATCTTCTATTTGTTTCCTGATATCAGGGTACTTTGCTGCTTCTTCGCGGAGGATGCGAATATGAATTAAGTGGATAATATATTTTGGATTTGAAATAATAGTGGTTGGTGTACATAGCTTAATTCCTCATTTGTACTTAGGTTCTTGCTTAGGTTCTTGTTTATGTTTGTGCTTGTCACCTGCTCTATTCTCTCAAAATGAGAGTAAATTGTCAAGAGTCAATCAGGACTTACGCAAAATCTCTCTAAAACCCTCTTCCCTTCGAGTCCTTCGTTCCTATCCCTACGGGACGCTCCGCGAACGTGGTTCATTTCTCTGTAATTAAAAACTCCACAAAGATAAAAAATCCTTGAGGAGTTTAAGAAAGTATTAACAGCGTTTACCGAGCCATAAAGAATTAAGCCATAACGCACCAAATAGTAAATTTACTAATTATCTGGAAGTTGTTTTTTCAAAGCATCTAATAAAGCCCAACGGGTATCAGTAGGTGGTTCAGAAACAACAGTATTCAAAATACCTGGACAATTAAGGTTGCATAATTGACGCTGGGGTAACGCTAAACACATCTGCTGATAGAGCCATTCACCGGGATCAAAATGACCATCAGGTGCTAAAGTTTCCAGTAAATCCTCTACAGCAACTTCCATTTCTAGAGGAAAATCTTCCGTTTGATTAGCAGTTTCATCTAACCAAATAACTTCCTGAGTATCAAGAACTAAACGATGGTTATACTGCTGCAAACAGCGGCTGCAAGTACAGGTAACAATTGTTTCTGCCTGAGATGAAACTTCTAAATAATTACCCTGGTGTTTGACCTGGATAACTCCGCGAACGGGTGTCAATGTTTCTAGTCCAGGCAGAAACTCTTGAACTTGAATTTCCTCTGTCCGCTCCGGCGCTTTAGTTAGCTGCGGAATATAAATAGCGTCCATAGGATTTGTGAAATACCATCAAAATTGATTATTGGTAATGGGTAATTGGTAATATTTTTGTCTGTTCCCTGTTCCCTGTTCCCTATTACCTAATTATGGTGTGACGGCTTGACGAACAACTAAATGACGATGAGGTTCTTTGCCGCGACTGAAGGTTTCTAAATCCGAAAATTCCTGCAATAAAGTGTGGATTTGTCGGCGTTCTGAGGAACTGAGAGATTGAAGTTCTACCTCTCTTCCAGAGAAACGGACTTCCGCGGCAGCAGTTTCAGCTAAAGTGCGGATTTCGGCTTCTCGTCTCACCCGATAACCATTCAATTCTATTGTGTAAGCTGTCTGATTTTCTTCTGGTTGATTTAAGTTGAGAACGGAATTTGCTAGATACTGGATACTATCTAGCACCGAACCGCCAGTACCAATTAAAATCCTAATTTGTTCTGATGTTAAATTGGTTTGATCTATTGTCAACCAGTAGCTTTCTCCTAATGGTGCATCTTGTCCTGAAGATGGCTTAGTTTCTAAATTAGCCCGTACTTGGGTAGATATACCAGTTAGAAGTAGCAAATTTTGTAGCCATTGTTCACTACTCTGCATAGAAATGTCGCTCATAATCAACCAGTAGCCTTTTTCTTAGAACTTTTGGGTTCAAATGGCAACGCTTTTACTTCGATGGTTTGGGCTTCTTTCTCTTGTGAATCTACGATTTTCTGAATTTCTTCTGGTAGAGGTTCACGGGAGAGGATATAGGTTTGGATAGTTTGGAAAACGTTACCAATTACCATATACATAAGTACCCCAGCCGGCAGAGGAAAGAATAGGAACATCCCAGAAAAGATGACAGGGGTAATTTTATTGACTGTATCTTGTTGAGGGTTGCCACCGCTGGAATTTTGCCCAGACAGCATTTGGCTGACATAAAGACTGATACCAAAGAAGACAATCATTGCCACTATATCCCAATGGACTGTGTTATCAGGATCAATGGCGCCTACTCTACCCAAGGCATCAATAAAGAGAAATCCTTTGTCTGCTGCTAGTCCAGGTATTGTCCCTTGAATGGTCACGTCTCCGGGTTCTAGGGCTTCTATATTGCCTTCAGAATCAATTTTAACCCTTTCTTCCCCTTTAATGACTTTCCAGTCAGGTGTCAACTTAGTTTCTGGGTGTTCTGCTAAGAGCAAATCAAATGGTTTACCTTCTACGGTTTGATATTGAATCTTAGTCTTTTCTCCCACTGTTAACTTGTTACCCCCCGGTAATATTGCGGAAATGGGAGTGTGTTCTCCATCAGCAATATAAATATTTTGTGGGGAAGTGGCAAAGGCTTGGGGTTGAATGCGCTCGATTTGTTCTTCAGGGAAGATTTGCAGGTTAACGGAGTAGTTGACTCCTGCAAAAGGAGAACCCCGCAAAGTTGCAAAGAGGGCTAATAATACTGGCATTTGCAACAGTAGAGGTAGACATCCTGCTAAGGGATTACCAAATTCACTTTGGACCTTGAGCATTTCCTCTTGTTGCTTTTGCTGATCGTCTTTATAGCGTTCTTTGATTTCTGCCATGCGCTTTTGCATGAGAGGCTGCACAACCCGCATCCGTCGCATACTACGGATAGAGCCGGCACTCAGAGGATAGAGTGCAAAGCGGATAATCAATGTTAAGGCTACTATCGCCAACCCATAGCTAGGGACAAAACCATAGAAAAGGTCTATGATTGGCAACATTACGTTGTTCGAGAGAAACCCGATACCAAAATCCATTATTCTGAATTCAACCTGCGGTACTTTGACACTCCCACCCCGGTTGGGAGTGGGATACTTAGTTGAGCCTATCCTCTGACTAGAGGCGGTTCTCTCCCAAGCTTTTGCTCTATATTGTAGAGGTTTTTGTTAAGCATTGCTGTGACTATCCACAAGCTATGGAAGTTCAGGATAGCCGCACATGATCTAAAAGTGTAAATGTTAAAAGAGCCGTCAGTGGTCAGCCGTCAGCGGTTTGTTTAAAAGTGATTTAAATCCCATCTCTATAAGAATTTCAAACCAGAATTAGCTTACTAGCTGATGACTGAATGCTGATAGCTTGTTAACGCGACTCATTTAGGATTGCTATATTGGGGATTTTTAGCAGCAATTTTTTCGTTAATGTAGTCATAGACTTCCCGAAATTTGGGAACAGCCCGCATTTCGATGAGAGTACCATTTTTGAGGGTGACTGCCATATCTCCCCATAGGCCGATGCCACGGGGAACTTTGACAACTTTCATCACTTCTGAATAGATTACATCATAGCGATCGCGTCCCATCCAACCACCAGTTACACATATCCTTCGATCTGTGATGCGGAAGCGTAGCCACACTGCCCTGACTATTGCCCCCACAGCTAAGGGTATACCCACCACTGTTAGCCCAATTAGCAGGTTAAAAATCAAATCCCCAATGTGGGGACCACCCTCATAATAAACTTCTTCACGAATACCCATTTAATACCTCAGTTTGTGCCAACAACTGCTCTAATTCTTGCAGAAATTTCTGGGTTTCGCACTCAGATTCTGTTGTTGTTGATTTCACAATTAATACTAGCCGCCATCCTGGGAGTAATTTAGGCAATAGTTGATGTAATGCTGCTGTTATTTGCCTTTTGATTTTGTTGCGAACAACGGCGCGTTTACTGACTTTTGTACTAATAGCAATACCAATTTTTGTGCTAGGGGGGGCAGTATCCAAAGAAGGTTCTGTCGCAAGAGTAGGTTTTAAAGCTCTCAGTGTGAAGTGAGAACTATGTCGCCGAATTCCTTCTCGGAAAACTGCCTGAAAATCCTGACGGGATTTGAGCCGATATGCTTTGGGCAAAGCCACAACAGTTCTTAATTACTGAATTTTATTACCCTAAACGCTCAGACGATGCCGTCCTTTTGTTCTTCTGGCACTAATCACGTTTCTGCCGTCTGGTGTTCGCATTCTAGCGCGGAATCCAGATGTTCTTTTTCTCTTACGGCAAGTGCCGCCCAGTGTTCTTTGCATACGGTTCTCCTCTTAGGCGATTTTCATAAAAAGTCACAATCTGATATTTTACCACTTTACAGGCAATAAAAACATATTTCTGGATGGAGTTGTCAGTTGCCTCTTGCCTCTTGCCTCTTGCCTCTTGCCTCTTGC
>NZ_JAQMSE010000241.1:0-43483 GCF_028330045.1 Aphanizomenon sp. CS-733/32 | reverse complement strand
GAACAGGAAAAACAGCGGGCTGAACAGGAAAAACAACGGGCTGAACAGGAAAAACAACGGGCTGAACAGGAAAAACAACGGGCTGAACAGGAAAAACAACGGGCTGATAGATTAGCAGCGAAATTGCGAGAATTAGGGGTTGAATTTGATAATTGAACAATCTTGTATATGGAGATGATTTAAATCACAGTTAACCGGGCGGTTAGGAACCGCGTCTACACAGGCAAAACCCAGATGGTATGTGGGTTTAAATTCCTTGAGTTTGTTAAAATTAAATAGCAGAAAAATATGGAGTTTTTGCCCAATGAAAACTTTAGTTAAATGGACAATTAGCGACTACCATAAAATGATTGAATCAGACATTTTAACAGGTCGTAATTGCGAGTTAATAGATGGAGAAATTGTAGAAATGAGTCCAGAATTACCTCAACATTATAATACTTCAAAAAGAAGTGTAAATTACTTAGGAAATCTTTTACAAGGAAAAGCAGATGTCAGGTTTAATGGTCCAATTACTTTGTCTAATTCTGAACCAGAACCAGATATTGCCATTGTTAAATTACCCGAACACAGATATAATGAACATCATCCATATCCCGATGATATTTTTTGGTTGATTGAAGTTGCTAATACGAGTTTAAGTAAAGATTTATCAATTAAAAGAAAAATTTATGCTCAAGCGCAAATAGCTGAGTATTGGATTATCAACTTAACAAGTCAAGAATTAATAGTTTTTCGTAACCCTGACAACGGGGATTATTTAATGGAAGTAAAATGGCAAGAACCGATAATTAAGTCTTTAGCTTTCCCTGATATTGAGATTATTGTTAGTCAGATGTTGAATTAAAAAATTCTAAATTAAATATAGGGAAATTATGTCTTTTAATAAATACAAAAGTATTGCTGATGTTTTACAGGAATTTCCACTCACTTACAAAGAAAAAAATTTCATTGAACAAGTACCTATTGAAACTGATCCGTATTTTAAGAGTAGACTAGATTTTATCCTAGAAGAAGGAGTTGTTTTTAATTCAGAATATGCTGTTTGTGAAAGCATTATTTACCCAGTTCTTGTAGAAGTATGGCGACAATATGCTAATAAATTATTACTTTGGAGTCATCAACCTTTAAATTATGATGAGAATTTATCAGGGATTCCTGACTATATGGTTGCTCAACGTTCTTCTAGGGGTAAAATTATTTTGGAGAAGCCCTATCTAATTATAGTGGAAGCTAAAAAAGATAACTTTGAGGAAGGTTGGGGACAATGTTTAGCGGAACTGATTGCTGCACAAAAAATGAATGGTAATCAAAATAGTCGGTTATTTGGTATAGTTTCTAATGGTAAGTTATGGGAATTTGCAGTTTTGCAAGAAATGCAGTTTGTTAAGAATGTTAAATATTATGTATTAGAGGATTTACAAGCGCTGATGGAGGCGTTAAACTTTATATTTAGTAATAGTTTTGAACAGGTTATTTATTGAGTTTTTAACTTTTTCATGTTAATTGTAAATATTTATGAAAATAAACGTCCGCGTGTCTATAAGATGATAGATTTTCCGGGATTGTGGGTACTATCTAGATGTAGAGGTAATTGAGGGGGGAGTTAAGCAAGCGATCGCACTCATGGAAAGACTGGTACAATTACATCCAAATAGACAGAATTATTAGACTGTTTTGGCAAATGTGAAGAAGAGAGAGACAAAGTGAGAATATTCAAAATACCTTTAATAGTTTCCAGAAGAATAGTAATAAAGTATGACTCATAAACTAAACAAATCCAATACTTCAGAGTGCAAAAAAAAGTTTAACCTCTCCTATCATGTGGATTTTGCTTACTGGTGTGAGCAATTAGTAGGATTTTCTAATAAAGATGTTTTAGAAGTTGGTGGAAGTCTACCTAAAGAATTTGTATTTGAATATTTAAATGCTAAATCCTGGACAGCATTAGAATCACCAGAATATGAAAATTCTCTGCAAGGAGTTAGCAATATTTCTCAAGCATCTTTATTGCCTCAATTATCTAATTACCAAGAATATAGTTTCCAGAGTAATAAAAATTTAGACCAATATAAATTTTATGCGGGAAATATAGAAGAATTAACTGTCGAACATTACAACAAATATGATTTAGTGTTCTCGATAGCTGCATTTGAACATATTCACCAATTTCCTGCAGCTTTGGAGAAAATGTTTCTAGCATTAAAACCTGGAGGTCAACTTTTTTCAGTATTTTCGCCAATTTGGTCAGCCCATGATGGTCATCATCTACCAACAATCACTGAAGTTAGTGAACAGAGAAAATTCGATTTTCATAGCTCTCCTATTCCTCCTTGGGGACATTTGTTAATGCGCCCTTCAGAGCTTTGCCATTATTTATATCAATTTACTGATAAAAAAACAGCAGATTTAATGGTTTATCATGTCTATAATTCTCAACATATTAACCGATTTTTCACTGAGGATTATTTAGACTTTTTAACACAAAGTTCATTTAAAATTAAGAAATTTGATTTGATTGGCTTATGTGAAGTTCCTGAAGAAATACAGCAAAAGCTAGAAATCCTATATCCTGGCAGAAAAAATTTTTCTAATAATGGAATTATCGCAGTCTTGGATAAAAAAAATGAAAATAATTTTGATTATCTTCCTATCAATGATAAAAATTTACAACCAAATATTGATTCTAAAAATGTAAATTCCGAAACAAAATCAGAGGAAGAATCAAAGAGTTATTCATCACCTCAAAAATTCAAGAATACATTCAATATTGTTAATTATCTAGGCAGTAAACCTCGCATAGATATAGTGTTACAAGCTACTGGAAAACATGGTTGGTCTTTTTCTCACGGTTGGCTAAACCTTTTACAAAGGTATGGCTTATTAAATCGTGCATTTAGTCCCGTAGCTATCTGGAATGCAGATGAACCATCAGATGATAATGGCTTATTTGAATATTTAAAAAATCCAGAAGCTGATATTATGATATTGCCTGGATTTGACTGGCATTCTCAACCACTACATAAAACAGTAAAATGGCAGGACAGATGGCATCAAGCTCAAATTAAAAAAATAGCATTATTACAAGAATGTTACTCTTCTGAAGTTGTTCAAGGTACTCTTGAATGGAAAAAACAGATGAATCAAGCACTTGTAAATACAATTGGTTGTGTAGATGCTTTAATTTCTAATCATGAACCTGATGTCTCTTTTTTGAAAAATACTCTAGATGTATCGTTACCTATAATTTTCTTACCTTTTTATATTGATATTGAATACTTCAGAAAGTATAAACCATTCACAAAAAGGATAAATCGAGCATTATTTAGGGGTAATGCCCCACGTCATTTTACAGAAAAAGCATACAAAGAACGACAAGAATTAATAAACATATTAAATCAATCACCAAATGTAGATTTATTTTCTAATAATTTGTATGGTGCTAAAAATTGTTTTGAGGCTATGCAAGATTATGTTGAAGAGCTAAATTCATATTCTATACTTTTAAATTTACCATCACTAGCACCTACATTTACAGTTCGTCCATTTGAAATCATGGCTTGTGGCGGTGTGTTATTACAAAATAGGATTATAGGTGAGCAATCACAGCAGCTTTTTCAAGATTGGCAACATCTTGTTTATTATGATGCTAATCAACCAAAAGATTTGATTGGCAAAATTGAGTATTTGATAATTAATCCAGATATTGCAAATAAAATTGCAGCCCAAGGACAAGAATTATGTTATCAGTTACACACTATTGAATGTCGATTAAAAACAATTTTAGAGTGGACAAATAATAATTTTCAAGACATTTCATTTTTGCATCATTTTCAAAATCCACATAATATTAATCAATCCAGCAATATAGTTAATGCTATACCAACCGAGAAAGAATTGGAAATTTTAGCAAAATCGATTCTGCATTCTAAATTTAAAGTTATAGTTGATGCTGTATTTTTTCAACTATATCAAACAGGAATCGCTAGAGTTTGGCGCAGTCTCTTAGAACAATGGGTAAACACCGAATTTGCTAATCATATTTTAGTTTTAGATAGAGCCAATACAGCACCAAAAATCAATGGTATCCGTTATCGCACCATTCCCCGCTACGACTATAACAATACCGAAGCTGATAAAGAGATGCTTCAACAAATCTGCAATGAAGAAGAAGCGGAACTATTTATTTCTACCTACTACACCACACCTATAGAAACGCCTTCGGTATTTATGGCTTATGACATGATTCCCGAACTATTAGGGGGAGACTTAAATGAGCCTATGTGGCGAGAAAAACATCATGCTATAAAACACGCCTCAGCTTATATTTCTATCTCTGAAAATACAGCCAAAGACTTAAATAAATGTTTCCCTGATATACCCTCAGAATCAATTACTGTTGCCCACTGTGGTGTAGATGCTCTTTTTTCTCCTGCTTCTGAAAGCGAAATTAACGCTTTTAAATATAAATATGGTGTTACCAAACCGTACTTTCTATTAGTTGGTACTGGTAGTGGTTACAAAAATGGTATTTTATTCTTTCAAGCTTTTGCCAAACTAGCCAGTAGCTACGGATTTGATATTATTTGTACTGGTATTGGTGGAGTTTTAACACCTGAATTAAGAACCTACACATCAGGTAGTGCCGTACATCTGGTACAACTGAGCGATGAAGAACTGGTACTAGCTTACTCTGGTGCAGTGGCACTAGTTTATCCTTCTAAATATGAAGGCTTTGGAATGCCTTTATTAGAAGCAATGGCTTGTGGTTGTCCTGTGATTACTTGTCCTAATGCTTCAATCCCAGAAGTCACAGGAGAAGCCGCTATTTATGTTAATGATGATGATGTTGTCGCACTGGCAAATGCTCTGTGTGAAGTGCAAAAGCCAAATATTAGACAAGCATTAATTACCGCAGGTTTAGCACAATCTAAAAATTTCTCCTGGACAAAGATGGCTGAAATTGTGAGTTCTGAGCTAATTAATACAACTTTATTGCCTTTGAATCTCAGAGAAATTAATTTAATTATCTTTCCTGATTGGTCACAACCAGAAGATGAACTAGGTCTTGAGTTACAAGAGGTAATTCAAACATTAGCAACTCATCCTAACAGCGAAAAAATCACTCTTCTCATAAACACAGGTGACATAGATACTGAAGATGCAGAAATCTTTTTATCTAGCGTAGTAATGAATATATTGATGGAAGAAGAAATAGATATAACTGAGGAGTTAACAATTTCTTTACTCATTGATTTGAATGAAATTCAGTGGCAAGCCTTACTTCCTTGTATTAATGCGAGAGTTTCTTTAGAACATGAAAACCAAAAGGTAATTGTCAACAAACAAGTAGAACAAATTCCTTTATATTCTCTGGAAAATTTAAAAGAAGTAAGTGCAGAACAGTTTTTTTTTCAGCTAGGAAATAGCTTATTTTCTCAAAGCAAATATCAAGAAGCAATTATACAGTATCAAAAATTTCGGCAGATTCAAATAGGTAATCCTGAATTTTACTGGAGTTTCAGCGAATGTTTCAGACGACTTAATCTTCTTGAACAATGTTTTGCCGTTCTTCAAGAAGGAATTAAACTATATCCTGTTAATGCAAAACTCCACTTCACTGTAATTGTTAATTATCAAATGAGTGGACGGGTTCAAGAGGCAATTACGGCTGCTAATATAGCGTTGCATAACTTACCTAATAATCGCACATTTCAATTAATTTCTAATCTTATCTTACCTAGTGTTTATGATCAAGTAGAAGAAATTAATGCTTACCGACAAAGATTTAAGCAAGGACTTGATAATTTAATTAGTAATATTCCTCTCAATAATATTGAAGACCAACAAAACACCCTAATTGCTACTAGTTGTTGGACAAACTTTTATCTTCCTTATCAAGCAGATAATGTTCTAATTTTGCAATCTCAATATGGTAATTGGCTGCATCAAATCATGAAAGCTAATTATCCTCAGTGGGGTATGCCATTATTAATGCCTCCTCTAAAAGAAAATCAGAAAATCCGCATTGGCTACGCTTCTCATTATCTACATTCCTATAGTGGGACACTCTGGTTAACTGGCTGGCTGCGCTACTGCGATCATAATAATTTTGAAATCTACTGTTACTATACAGGTAATCAAGCAGATGCAATTACTGAAAAATTTCAAGAATATAGCGATTTTTTCTATCATATTCCTGATAATTTACCAGCAGTTTGTGAACAGATAATTGCTGATAAACTTCATATTTTAGTCTATCCCGAAATTGGTATGGACCCGCCAACTATACAAATGGCAGGTTTACGACTTGCACCTGTGCAATGTGCAGCTTGGGGACATCCTGTAACTACAGGTTTACCAACGATTGATTATTTTTTATCTAGTGAGTTAATGGAAGGGCAAAATGCTCAAGAACATTACTCAGAAAAATTAATTCTCTTACCTAATATTGGTGTTTCTTATCCTAAACCCTATATTCCGTCAGTTATTAAAACTCGTTCAGATTATGGTTTAAGTGATGATGATGTAATTTATTTATGTTGTCAAGCACCTTTTAAATATTTACCACAGTATGATTTTATTGTGGCGGAAATTGCTAGTCGCGTCTCTCAAGCTAAATTTGTCTTTTTACGGGGTAATGTATTAAAGCCTCGGTTACAACGTGCTTTTGCTGCGGTAGGGCTAAATAGTGAAGATTACTGTGTCCATCTGAATATTCCAGAACGACTAGATTATCTGATGATTAATTTGCTTTCGGATGTTTACTTAGACACATTTACTTGGTCTGGTGGTAATACTAGTCTGGAAGCGATCGCCTGTAATCTTCCTATAGTAACTTGTCCAGGGGAATTTATGCGTGGTCGTCACACAGATAGTTTTCTCAAAATGATAGGTGTAACAGATACCATTGCTAGTAACGAACAAGAATATATAGAAATTGCTGTTAGATTAGGTTTAGATAAACCTTGGAGAAGGAGTATTGCGGAAAGAATGAGCCAAAATCACGACTGTCTTTTTGATGATAAGGCTTGCGTTACAGGTTTAGAGTCCTTTTATAAAAAAGTTTGTAGTAAGCACTTCAGTGCTTCTTGAATTTTAAAAGAGCAGGCTAAAGCCCTCATTACTAACTTGCTTTAGAAAAATCTATGTACGAGTATCATAAACTTACAGATGAACAAAAAGCCGAACTAGTCGAATATCGTTTAAGTCGAGGTTATCCACCTCACTCACCACCACATCCAGTTAGAGATAAAGAATTTTATTTATTAACAGCAGCTTGCTATGAACATAAGTGTCATCTTTATTCAGAATCACGTCGTCAGCAACTGTTAGAGATGATATTTAATAATTTTGGTGATGCTGTGAGCAATGAGGTGAGTGCTGAAGCACTCACTACAAACTGCAAGATTTGTGCGTGGGTGATTTTACCTAATCATTATCATTTGCTGGTTCAGTTAGTAAATTTTGATGTTTTGAGTGAGTTATTTCGCAAAATACATGGTGTGCTTTCTCGTCAATGGAATCTTGAGGATAATGTAACTAAGCGAAAAATATGGTATCGGTGGTCAGATAGAGCTATTCGTTCTCAACGGCATTACTATACAACTTTGAACTACATTCATTACAACCCGGTGAAACATGGCTTAGTAAAATCTCCTTATGATTGGGTTGAGAGTAGTGTCCACTGGTATTTAGAAACTTATGAACGGCAATGGTTACGTGATTCTTGGGTTGAGTATCCAATAAGAGATTACGGCACAAATTGGGATGATTAGTCCGTAGTAAGCACTTCAGTGCTGTGATTTAGATGAGGGCTTAAGCCCTCACTACAAGCTAACTATCAACGTATTTCTGCCACATCTGTTGATAGGCATTCTCCATTTCACGGGTAAATTTTTCCGCATCCCATAAAGGTGCGTTTTTTCTTCCTTGTCTTAACTTCCAAGCAACCTCTTGTCTAAGTTTTTCATCCTTACCCAAACGCACACCCCACTCTACATACTCTTCCTCAGTCCAAGCAATCCCTTCTGTAATACCAGCATTAACCATCATGCCGTAACTATTGCGGGCAGAGAATTGTTTACCCACTCTAGTAACTAAAGGAATACCCATCCATAGAGTCTCTAAAGTTGTGGTTGCACCATTATAAGGATAGGTATCTAAAACCACATCAGCAACTTGTAAATTAGCCCGATGGACGGCTTCACTACCGGCATAGGGTAAAAATTTGATGCGAGAAAAATCCACACCCGCCTCTGCCGCAATCTTCTCAAAAAATACCTTAGTTGTTTCTGGATCAGCATCTCCTTTAATCAAAAGATAACTATTAGGTACTTCTTTGATAATTTTCATCTGTAATTGTAGATGGGGTAGATGCCTTTTATATCCTTTTTGAGTCATGAAATAAATAATGGCATCACTAGGAATATCTAAATCTTCCCTTTGTAAATCAGGTACATCTATCTCAAAACCGTCAACAGCAATATAGGTTTGAGGTAGTCGCCAAATTGTCTCGCTATAATAATCCTGTGCTGCTTCTGGCAACACATAGGGGTCAGCAATAAAATAGTCAATTGATGGTAATCCTGAACTATCCCACCCTAACCATGTTACCTGTATCGGTGCAGATTTGATTGACATTAATTCACAGGCTTGATCTAAAGTTAAACTATCTAAATCCACTAAAATATCAATTTCATCTGCTTGGATTTGCTGCCAAACTTTATCATTTTCATGAAGTCCAAATTTATAAAACTTATAAGATTTATCAACAAAATATCTTTGAGTAAAATTTTCTATTCCTTCAGAATCGTCAAAAGAATAACAATGTATTTTGAATTTTTCTGGGTTATGATGTTTAAAAAGCCAACGGCATAACCAAGAAACAGAATGTCGTTTAAAACAATGGGAAATATAACCAATATTAAATATTTGTTTATTTCGATTTAGATTCTGTCTTCGTAAATCTAAGTTTTTAGAATTATGTTCTACTATTTCTGCATATTTTTTAATAAAGTGGGATTGGCAAAAACTAGAAATTTGATGTTGAAGTATGTGGTTTCTTTGTGGTTTATCTTCAAAATATGGAAGAGAAGATAACGCATTAGATAACCTGGTTATATCTATAATATGATCAATATTAGGTTGGGTTTCTACTAACTGCTCAGTTAATACGATCTGCTCTTGCAATCGATCATAAGCTTCTTGCCAATAACTACCAGAAGTCATTAATCCTCTGAGAACAACTTGGTTAGCACAAATTTTTTCTGATAAAGTATTTGCTAGTTCATAACATAGTTTAGCTACTGCTATGCCTTTATCATATTGTTGATTGTTTTGATAAAAATAGGATATTAGTGTTAAAATTTCTCTATGTTCAAGATGATAATTCTTGGGAACTCTATCTAGACACAGTTCTGCAAACTTTGATGCCAAGTCTGGTCGTCTATAAAAAGCTGATAATTTGATACATTGGGTCATTACGGTTTCAATAATGATCATTATCGAACTATCTGGATGATTTTGTAAGCAAATTTTCGCAAAATCAAAAACTGAATTAAATGCTGCTTTTTCTGTGCTTGTATAAACTAACAATTTTTTAATAACATCTAATAATAAAGTTAGATTACAATTATCTGTTGTGACACATAAAGAATTACTGATTGACTCTAATAATTCTGAGGAATCATCCTTAAAGGTTTCTAATTGAATAACAATTGCAACCAGATGCAATAAATTATTAATATCTTCAGGGGCAATTTCTTTGATATGCTGACGAATTGCCCAAGCAACATGATAGTCTTCTATTGTGATGCGACGCTTGGCTTCTTTGTCTAAAACTTCTATTAATTCTGTGATGTCAAAATCTGCTTCTGCTACTTCTGATAATGCCGTAAACCAAGTTACTTGCGCTTCTGTTTCCTGACCTTGTAATAAGAATAGTAATCCCAGATACCAGTAATAAATTTTAATATCAGATTCTCTTTCTATTGCTTCCTCATACAGTTTTGCTGCGGCACTATAATTTTCATTAATGAGATACTCTTGTGCCTGTTGCTGCCAGTTATCCTGAAGCATAAAATTTTTAACCTATATACTCTATAACTATTTTGCAATAAGAACATTAACCCCCTATGTCTAACATAGAGAGTTAATTGTGTAGTCTTACTCTTAATTGGTGAAACAATTCAAGAATTACTTAATTAGTTTACCGCTGCCACTAATACAAGTTATACCAGTTGTACCGACTGCGGTTTTACCACTTGCTTCCACATTGGTGGTTTCACAGAGATATGCTACACTTGTTAGTTCAGAGTTAGATCCAACTGATTTCAAATAAACATTACCACCGTAGTTTTTCAGCCCACTTCCAGTGGTTACTATACTTGAATAGTTAACAGCATAAGCAGCTGTACCAGCACCAGTACCAGCCTCAGCTGTGTATGTGTAATTTGCAGTCTGAGTGGCAATACCAATACCCATAGCATCAATGCTGGTTGTAAAGGTATCATTCTCTGTCATAAAAGCTTGTTGACCTCTGTTCATAGAACCAACATAAGTCTTAGCTTCAGACTGTTTAGCTTTCTTAGCTTGATTCAAAAAGGAAGGTAGGGCAATAGCGGACAGAATACCGATGATGATGATAACAACTAACAATTCAATCAGGGTGAAACCTTGATCATCTTTCTTTTTACCAAGAAGGTGTTGCAAGAATTTGGCTTTCAGTTCAGTTTTCATAGTAGTTTTCCCTGGTCGGAGTGTTGTTTGTTTCTTTATGCAAATAACTTACCCAGTTCTGATCAATTTCATATCACCCCAGCAAAAAATTTTTTTTCCTAGATATAAAAATGGATGAGAAAGCTTACATACAGGTGATTCCATCTGATTATGTTTATTCAATCAATCCAACCGTTGGCATTTATAAGGGTATCCAACCAGTGGGACAAGAAGCTAAATTCATTATTTGCTCAGTCCCTTCACCAGCAGCAGGACTTTCACATAAAATAGTGATGGTAACTGATCCAATAGTACCATCTGGGCTGAGAATCGTATTTAAATAGGGGACTCCTGCATAGGATTTCAAAGCTGCTTTCCTGGATATACCGTTATTTGTCACCACTGTGTTACTAGGAGCAATATTGATTTTATATAAATAGTTCTCTGTTTGCTGTCGAATACCAACACCTAATTCATCAACAGATTCAGTAAAGACTGTATTTTGTAGATAATAAGCTTGTTGACCGCGGTTCATTGCACCAACATATAGTTTAGCTTCTACTTGTTTAGCTTTATTAGCTCGACTCAGTAAAGTGGGGAGGGCGATCGCAGATAAAATACCAATCATGAGTATAACTACAAGTAGTTCAATTAGGGTAAATCCGGTATTACCTAGCTTTGGTGATAAAAAATAGCCTAAAAATTGCGTTCGGAAATGGCTTTTCATAGTATTTTCAATAGTTTAATCGAAAAAAGTGTGCATTCATATAGATGCAAAAATATGACAAAAAAGTGCGATAAGTGCGATCGCTCTTCCTCTAGTTTTTCCAATTATATGTGTAAAATTATACTGATAATTACCTGGGAAAAAGGTAATAAGCTGTTACGCAGCTAAATTTGATAACCATAATTTACTTGAACTTTGTAGTGCGGGCATCTTGCCCGCTAGAATTATACAAACTAAATGCACAACAGCTTAAGAAAAGAGTTCCTTTTCTTCCTCTTATCTCCTTTTTCCTAACTCGTCATTGATCTAAAGTTGTCTAACTACAGGTTTACCATCAATAACTTCACCAACAAGAACGATATCTGCACAATTGACGAAAATGCCATTTTCCAGAACACCGGGGATATTATTCAGTATTTTTTCCAGGTTTATAGGGTCATCAATGCGATCGAAGGTGACATCTAAAACCATGTTACCTTGGTCAGTGATTACAGGTCCTGCTTTTTTCACACCCATGCGTAGTTCTGGCTTACCACCAAGTGCTTTAATGGCATTTGTGACGGGGGTGATAGCCATAGGGATAACTTCAACTGGTACAGCGAAACTAGAACCTAAGCGCTCTACTAATTTACCACCATCAACGACAACAATAAATTGCTTTGCTAGGTAATCTACAACTTTTTCACGGGTATGTGCAGCACCACCACCTTTAATCAAATTTTTATGGGGATCTACTTCATCTGCCCCATCTATAGCGATATCTATATGGTCTACAGCGTCTAAAGTGGTGAGAGGAACGCCATACTCTTTTGCTAATACTTCTGATTGAAATGAGGTGGGGATACCGACAATATCTTTGAGTTCCCCTGATTTGAGGCGTTCTCCTAAATATTGAATGGTGTAAGCTGTGGTTGAACCTGTCCCCAAACCAACTATAGAACCGGATTTTACCAAATTGGCGGCGGCTTTGCCAACTTCTTGCTTCATCAATTTAACTGGATCTGCTGGTATGGACATTCTTTAACTCCTGAAAAATCAATTAAACGGTTCACTCATTTTACCAGAACACCCGGATTTATTCCTACTGCCTACTTCTTTTACCCTATCCGCTAAAATACAAGTATCACGGCAAACACGGGGAGATAAGTCAGATTCCCGACTTCTTTAAGAAGTCGGGGATCTTGTTGTTAAAAAATCACAGTTTAGACATTTTATCTAACAACAGGCTGACCTTTTTTGCCCTTTCTGGTTGACGCTGTTCTTGCAATAATTCTTTTGCTTGAACTAAATTAGCTTTCGCTTCCGTTTCCTGTTGTTCCTGCATGAGAATGTTGGCTAAACGTAAATAAGCATCAGGATTTTTAGGACTGCTATCAATTACTGCACAGAATAATGCTTTTGCCTCGGCAATTTGTCCTTGCTGATTTAAAATATCTCCTAATAACAAACGTACCATATCATTGGTAGAGTTGATAGCAATAACTTTTCTCAAGACTATTTCGGCATTTTCAAAATCTTTAGCTTGATAAAAGTTGATGCCTTTCTGAAATAAGTTGGAGGTAATCAATGTTTTGATACTCAAATAACCAAGAATGGCAAGACCAAAAATAACTACAGAAATGGCGATAATATTGGCAGTAGGAAATGTTTCTAACATGAGTTTAAGCTAATAAACAAGAGACGGGAAAAATTAGGTATTCAATGAAAAACAATTTCCAGATAAATTGATAGAAATTAGCAATGGCTTGTTTATCTTGTAAATCAACTCCTGCACCTTGCCACCATAAAACAATTAAAGTTACTGTATGGGTGACTAAAATGAAGATAGTGCTGACTTCCGCAAGATGGAATAAGGCGACTAAAATCATGCCAAGATAACAGATTGTTAATACCCAAAGTGCGAGATTAAATACTTTTTGTTGTCCGAGTTGGAGAGTGAAAGTTGTGATATTGTAAAATCTATCTCCTTCCATATCAGGAATATCTTTGAAGATAGCGATCGCAAATGTAAATACCAAGATAAACACAGTTAAAGCCCAAACTGCCCCCGGAATCCCTTGGCTGCTTTGCAATACCCAACTAAAATGCAAAAACAAACCTAAATTAACAATCGTTCCCCGCACCGAAAAAATGCACAAAGCAGCCCAAAACGGAAACTGTTTTAAACGAATTGGTGGTAAAGAATAAGCCGTACCAATTGCTAAACTTATTGTTACCATGCCCATTAAAAATGGTCCGGTTAGCCATGCTAAAGCTAAGGCGACAACACCGGCAATAATAACAATTAATTGTCCTTGTCCTCTGGTAAATTCCCCCGATGCTAAAGGTAAATCAGGTTTATTGATTTTATCAATGTCAATATCTTCTAATTGATTCAAACCAACAATATAAATATTGCCACTTATGCAAGCAACCCATGTTGCTAAAATTTGACTAATATGCAAACCAGAAAAATTTGTAGAAGTGACACCCAGGGTAATTAAATATAAACCCAAAACACTCAAAGTTGTTCCCATAATTGTATGGGGACGGGAAAACTTCCAAAAAGAATAAAACCAACTTTTTGGAGAAATAGCCGAGTTTTGTTGATAAAATTGATTCATCTTTTGTTCTTTTTTATTTGCACCATCTGAAGGAGTTGAACTTACAACATATTGCAACTATATGAGGTAAAAAATTTGATCAAAAAGCTATGCCATACAAGACTTTTACTCCTGACTCCTGCTTGATTTTGTCCCACGTAATAATCCAAATCGAACCAATCCAGTTTCATAACCTCGGCGCATTAAACCTAAAGATAATGCCCCCTGAATTGTCGTCCAACCAGCCATTAATAAACCGATAAATGCTTGGGGTGTAAAAGCCGAATCAATGACCACATTCCAAAAAGGTGCAACAGCGGTTGACCAATCAGCCGTGCGAATATTATTTAATGGTAATTGCCAAGCGATCGCTTCATACTCCGCTAAAGAGATAACATAAGGTAAACAATAGACTCGGTAAATATCTTCTAAGTGCTTCTGTTCATCCGTTGTCAGTGGCGACTTATCCGTATTCCGATGACACCATGTCACCATAATCAAAGTTCCACCGGGCTTTAATACGCGATCGCACTCTTGCAAAAACTTAGTTTTATCCGGCATATGTTCACCGCTTTCCAGTGACCAGACCAAATCAAAAGAATTATTCTCAAAGGGCATTTCCTGGGCATTGGCAACCATGAATCTAGTTTTTTGACTCAAATTCATCGCCAAAGACCTTTCAGTGGCTCTAGCAGCTTGTACAGGACTCAGTGTAATTCCCGTGGCATTTGCCCCAAACTTCTCAGCCAAGTATAAAGAACTACCACCAATTCCACAACCGACATCAAGAATATTTTTCGCACCCTTAACATCAGCCCATTTGAGCAACTCTTCAATTAAATCAATCTGTGCCTGACGGCGTTCTTTCACCTGTTTCCCATCTACACCATAATAACCATGATGCATATGTTCCCCCCAAATCTGTTCCCACAGACTGGAAGAAGCATCGTAAAATTCCTGAATTTGTTTGTAAAGTATTTGACTCATTAATTTAGTAATAAAAAGATGACAGGAAATTGAAAAAAAAACTTATTGATATGCTACCATCTATGCTTCTAATTAGATAGGGATATTTTTCTGCCTGGGAATAACTCATTAATTCTACCTTGCGAAGATATCAAATAACTCAAAAGTAGAAAGTTTATTCATTTTTCACTTTTAATCATCATTAATCACTTATGACTGTTGCACGGACAATTTGTTTGGGATTTGTCACTGTCATTCTTTTGGGAGCAATTCTCCTGACAATGCCTTTTTCAACTGGTAACGGTAATTGGAATGACCCAATTGTTGCCCTATTTACTTCAACTTCAGCGGTTTGTGTCACAGGATTAGCAGTAGTAGATACTGGCACTGAATTTTCCTTTTTAGGTCAATTATTTATTGCCCTATTAGCACAAATTGGTGGTTTGGGTTATATGACAACTACCACATTTTTAATGTTATTAATTGGTAGAAAATTTGACCTCAGACAAAAAGTAGCAATTCAACAGGCTTTAGACCGTCCAGGCATGAGTGGTAGCTCTCAAATTATCCGTTCTATTATTGCCACAACTCTATTATTTGAACTCACGGGAGTATTTTTATTAATGATCGCCTTTGTTCCCGAAAAAGGTTGGCAAGAAGGAACTTGGCTGGCTATTTTTCACAGTGTCAGTGCTTGGAACAATGCGGGATTTAGTTTATTTAAAGATAATTTAATTGGCTATCAATCTTCTCCTTTGGTGATTATCACAATTGGCTGTTTAATTATCTTTGGAGGTATTGGTTATCAAGTAATTTTAGATATGTATCTTTGGTTGCAAGATAGCTTTGCTTATCAGGGAAAACGCATCATAAAAAAAACAAGTTGTTTAATATCTTCCCTGGATTTTAAAGTTGCTACTAGCACAACCTTAATATTATTATTGCTAGGAACAATTGCACTTTTTTTCGTAGAAATTAGAAACGATAGCGTCTTTGGACAATTAAGTTTATCTGATAAAATATTAGCCGCTTGGTTTCAGTCAGTTAGCACTAGAACCGCTGGTTTTAATAGCATTGATATTGGCAAAATGACTAATGCCGGATTATTTATTATGATTGCACTGATGTTTGTTGGTGCAAGTCCAGGAGGTACAGGAGGAGGAATCAAAACCACTACTTTACGAGTTCTAACCAGTTGTACAAAGGCAATTCTTCAAGGCAAAGAAGAGGTATTATTATATAATCGTAAAATTGCCATTTCTTTAATTTTAAAAGCTGTGGGGGTGGTGTTCGGTTCATTAGCAACAGTGATTTTTGCAACCATTTTAATTAGTATTACTGACCCCAAATTGGCATTTATTCAAATTCTTTTTGAAGTAGTATCAGCCTTTGGTACAGTCGGACTTTCCACAGGAATTACCGCTACTGTTTCTACCGCAGCCAAATTAATTTTAATTCTCACCATGTATATTGGTCGCGTTGGGATTTTATTATTGATGTCATCTATCTTAGGTGATCCTCGTCCCAGCAGAGTTCACTATCCCGAAGAAAATCTCCTTGTTGGCTAATTACCAATTGCCAATTGATATCGAACTCAGCTAAATCTGATCACCATAATTTACTTGAACTTTGTGGTGCGGGCATCTTGCCCGCTAGAATTATACAAACTAAATGCACAACGGCTTAATTCCCATTTAGCTTCAACACATCCCCTCGGCAATTAGTTCTTATGTACCAACTACATCCGTTTCCTTGGGGTGTGACAGTTGTGAGTGCGGAATGTGGGTTTTTGACAATGTGTGATTAATCTAGACTAATTATTGTATCCTGAATAAAAACTTAGTAAATTCAGCGAGTGGTTATCTCAATATGGGTCAAATCACCCAGTTCCATTATACAGCACAGCACAAACCAAACCAATTGATTTATGGTAGCGGTCAAACCGCAGTGATTACAGGATGGATGGTGAAACAAGCGATCGCAAAACATCTACAATCAAATGAATATGCTGTAATTGGACAGTTATACTCACCCACCAGAGGTATCAACTTACTAATTCGCAACTTATTACTAAATCCTCATGTGCGGTATTTAGTTATTCTCAATGCTACCAAAGAAGATAAAAATGCCGGTGCTTGTCAATGTTTAAGTGATTTCTTCCGTCATGGTGTGGAAGAGAGTATTAGTGATGCTGGGCGAAAATCTTGGGTAATTCGTTCTCAAGTTGCTGGTTATATTGATATTGATATTGATATAAATACCTTGGAAAAATTACGCCATTCCGTAGAGATTCAAAACGCTACATCAATTGCTGATGCTGTCGAAAAAATTCAATATTACGCCCAAAAAGAAACAGTTGCACCTTGGGGAACACCTGTAGAATTTCCCATGACTACAGTTGAACCAACAGTTTTACCAGGAACACGCTATGGACACAGAATTGAAGGAAAAACCATCGCCGAAACTTGGGTGAAAATCATTCACAGGATTAAAACCACCGGCACAATTAGACCAACTGGTTATGATGGTAAATGGCAAGAATTAATCGCCTTAATGGCAGTTGTCACCGCAGAACCGGAAGATTTCTATTTTCCCGAACCCAATTATTTACCCATAGATAGAAGTTTTCTCGAAGAATATATTTCGCAAATTTTAGATGATGCCAAGAATCAAGAAGGAGTAAAATACACCTATGGGCAACGTTTACGTTCTTGGTTTGGACGTGATCAAATTGAACAGGTAATTGACAAACTAGCAAATGATATTGATTCCGCTAGGGCTGTGATGTCCTTATGGGATGCTAGTCAAGATGACAATGATAATCCACCTTGTCTAAATCATATTTGGGTGAGAATAGTTGACAATGAACTCTCTTTAACAGCGACATTCAGAAGTAATGATATGTTCTCAGCTTGGCCAGCAAATGCGATGGGATTAAGAGCTTTACAAAAGTATATTTATAATTCTTTAATTAAAAAAACTGATCATGTTTTGAAAATGGGAGCATTAATTACCATTAGTCAAAGCGCCCATATTTATGATGATTGTTTTGAAAATGTCGCCAATGTCATTTCGTCTCAATATTCTAAAATATCTCAGCAAAAAGACTATTTTGATCCTGCTGGTAGTTTTATTATTACCATTCAAAATAATCAAATTATTGTCGAACATACAACTCCTGGTTCTGGAGAAGTAGTTAATTGTTATGCTGGTAAATCTCCACATAAACTTTCCCAGCAAATATTCGCAGATTGTCCTAGTTTACAAGTATCTCATGCACTCTATTTAGGAGTGGAATTGCAAAAAGCGGAAATGGCTTTATTAATGAAAGAACAGTTTATTTATGAACAGGATAAACCAGTAAAAATGCAGCTACATCAATGCAGTAATCTCAAATAGTGTAGGTTGGGTTGAGCAGTAACCGTTCACAGGGGTAATTGGTGACTCAAATACTGTGAAATAGAATGTGTGAAGTAATTACAGCTATGAAAATCACTTGCTAATCCATCTGGAGTACAAATGAATAACTACGCAAAACACAGCAGTATTTATAACAGCCGCATTATTTGTGGGTTCGACATTTTCAATTTGCACAAATAGCCACAGCGCAGGTTCAACCTTTAAGAGTTGGGTTTATTAATGGTTCCCAAGCTGAGTCTGATGTCAAATATTTCCGCCATTGCTGTTTTCACCGTTCTCTGACTATGGCGATACAGTCCACTCAACACTGCAATGGCTTGTAATTTATTACCTCCTCACACTCAGATTCTGGATACAGAAACTTTGTAAATCCCTTGTGTCCTGGTTGTCCTCCTCTCTTTTTCCCACTTTTTTTCTTGATTGGTTTCTTTTCTGTGTTGAGTGGATCTGCTGATGGTGGTGATGATGAATTCTTTGATGTTCTATTTAGTTTTTCTTCTAATTCTTGTATCCACTGCTTCATCTCCTCCATCCGTGCTTTGACAATCGCTGTTTTGGGATGTGTGGGTGCGATCGCTGTTTTGGAGATGTGAGGATGAGCAATCGCTTTTGGGGTTTGGGAGTGCGATCGCTATTGAGTGTCAAATTTTATAACTCATCTCCTAATAAATCCTGTATATTTTCCAATCTCTGCTGAGAACCATGACGAACACGATGAATATATACAACTTCTTCCTCTTCCCCAAGATTTTTAACCGTAAATAAAATTAAAAATTGTTTTTAGTAAATAAGTTGTCGAACATCAATCCCCATATACTTACTTTCTATAGCAAGAGAACAACGTTGGGGAAAATTTTCCAACGTCAGCATAATTTCATAACATCCCCGCACCCAACGAAAAGCTCGTTCCTGTGACTCCTCTTTTATCCACAGGAAAATACTCTCAATATCAGCAATAGCACTAGGTGAAATCTCAATCCGGTATGCCATATTTTTCCTTAAATTCTGCAAATGCTTGATTTAAGGGCATACCCTCACCTTGTTCAAACTCATTTATACTTTTACGTATCTTAGCAACAGATTCTAGTACTTCCAGTCTATCAATCATTTTTTGATAACTTTCAGCATCTTGAACCACAGCAGCAGCTTTACCATTCACAGTCAGCACAATGGGAGATTTAGTTTCTTTTAACTTATTCAGAAACATCTTTGCTCCACGCTGAAATTCTGATAAGGGGTGAATATCGCTTAGGCTAAACATGATAATTTCAACAAATTATTTGATAATTTCATGTTAATTGTATGAAAATATTTTGTCAAGGGAAGATATAGCTGTTTTGGGATGTGGGGAGTGCGATAGCGAAGCGATCGCAATTTAGTTATATAATCAAAGATTAGGAACTGTAATTAAATAAAAATATTTTCATGATTCACTTGAGAAAAATCACACATCGCGCTAGTCTTCATAGCGTCAACCCGTAAAACTCAAACCATGACAAAGCACGCCCAAATACCCTCCTGCACCTGGAAACGTCCCATTGGCTTAGGCTGGGATAAACCCTACACCGTCCGTTATCCTAGTAATATTGATGATGGTCCCTGGCACGGAATACCTCTTGGTGGCTTTGGTGCAGGGTGTATAGGACGTTCTTCACGGGGAGACTTTAACCTGTGGCACATTGACGGGGGAGAACATACTTTCAAAACCGTTCCCGCTTGTCAATTTAGTATTTTTGAATCGGGACAAGCTTACGCATTATCTACCCAACCCCCAGAAGATCATACACTGCAATCTTGGCAATGGTATCCACAATCTCAGGAACAGAACTCAGGTACATATCACGCGCTTTATCCCCGCAGTTGGTTTGTTTATGAAAATGTCTTAAAAACTCAATTAATCTGCGAGCAATTTTCACCAATTTGGGCAGATAATTATCAAGAAACAAGTTATCCTGTCGCGGTTTTTTTGTGGAAAGCACATAACCCCACGACTGCACCAATTACTATTAGCATTATGCTAACTTGGGAAAATATGGTGGGTTGGTTTACTAATACTTTAAAATCTCCTGAAGTTAAAGTTAGAGATGATGGTAGTCCAGTTTATGACTATCTACCACCCTGGGGAGAAAGTCAAGGAAATTATAATTGTTTAGCTGAAGATCATCAATATTTTGGTTGCGTTTTAGGTCAAGTTTCTAATAGTCAAACTGTTCAAGAAGGGGACGGAACTTGGTGTATTGCGACTACTAAAAATCCCCAAGTGGAAATATTTCATCATTGCCGATTTAATCCTGTGGGTAATGGTGAAGATGTT
Organism: Aphanizomenon sp. CS-733/32; assembly: GCF_028330045.1. Taxonomy (NCBI): domain Bacteria; kingdom Bacillati; phylum Cyanobacteriota; class Cyanophyceae; order Nostocales; family Aphanizomenonaceae; genus Aphanizomenon; species Aphanizomenon sp. CS-733/32. The sequence goes on along the minus strand of NZ_JAQMSE010000241.1, from coordinate 22,755 downwards.
TGGCAAAGTTTCTCTACAGATGGTTCTTTACCTAATTATCTAGATGAAACTCCCGCAGATGAAAATACTCGCTTAGGTGCAGCAATTGCGGTGCGTTTTACTTTGCAACCTGGGGAAAATTTAGAAGTTCCTTTTGTCCTCAGTTGGGATTTCCCCGTTACGGAATTTGCAGCGGGGGTGAACTATTACCGCAGATATACAGACTTTTTTGGTTGTAATGGTGAGAATGCTTGGCAAATTGCCACTACCGCTCTTAAAGAATATCAGAATTGGCGATCGCTCATCGAAAATTGGCAAACCCCCATTTTAGAAAAGTCAGATTTACCTGACTGGTTCAAAATGGCTTTATTTAACGAACTCTACGATTTAACTAGCGGCGGAACTCTCTGGAGTGCGTCCTCGGAAATTGATCCCGTTGGTCAATTTGCCGTGTTAGAATGTTTAGATTACCGTTGGTACGAAAGTCTAGATGTGCGGTTATACGGTTCTTTTGGATTATTGATGTTATTCCCAGAATTGGAAAAGTCGGTAATTCGCGCCTTTGCTAGGGCTATTCCCCAAAGTGATGATAGAACTAGAATTATCGGTTATTATCTGACTATCAAATCGGAAAGTCCCAACGCAGTTCGGAAAATTGCCGGTGCGACACCCCATGATTTAGGCGCACCCAATGAACACGTTTGGGAAAAAACCAATTATACCAGTTATCAAGATTGCAATCTGTGGAAAGATTTAGGTTGTGATTTTGTTTTGCAAGTATATCGAGATTTTCTGCTTACCGGTGCAAATGATATTGCGTTTTTAGCAGATTGTTGGGACGCTATTGTCCAAACTCTCGATTATGTGAAAACTTTTGATCTCGATGGTGACAGTATACCAGAAAATTCTGGCGCACCTGACCAAACTTTCGATGATTGGCGCTTGCAAGGTGTCAGTGCCTATTGTGGTGGTTTGTGGTTAGCTGCTTTGGAGGCTGCTATTGCTATTTCTAAGATCTTAACGAACCACAGAGGCACGGAGGACGCAGAGGTAGAGGCACAAGGGTCTATTTATCAAGGTTGGTTAAATCAATCAAAACCAATTTATCAGGAGAAGCTTTGGAATGGTGAGTATTACCGGTTGGATAGTGAAAGTGGTTCTGAGGTAGTTATGGCTGACCAATTGTGTGGGCAATTCTACGCTCGTTTATTGAGTTTACCAGATATTGTCCCCAGCGATCGCGCTTTATCCGCCTTAACAAAAGTATATGATGCCTGTTTTCTCAAATTCCAAAATGGTAAATTTGGCGCTGCTAACGGTGTTCTTCCCAATGGGTTACCAGAAAATCCCCATTCTACCCATCCTTTGGAAGTTTGGACAGGCATCAATTTTGGTCTAGCAGCTTTCTTGGTGCAAATGGATATGAAAAATGAAGCCATGCGGTTAACTGAGGCTGTAGTTAAGCAAATTTACGACAATGGCTTACAATTTCGCACCCCGGAAGCTATCACCGCTAATGGCACTTTCCGCGCTAGTACCTATCTCCGCGCTATGGCTATTTGGGGAATTTATTTGCTAATTCCTTAAATCCAAGGTTCTTTATATCCCCGACTTCTTAGAGAAGTCGGGGATATTGTTATTCAATTTTATTTTCCTGTTGTTTCCGGAATTGCACGAAAAAATCAGTAATGGTTAAAAGTTGAGGAACTTAAATCTGAAAACAAATGTCTTAAGATACACTTTTTTCCCTTATTTAGCCACAAGAATAACTTCTAAACCCACACAGAACATAAAATTAGTCGTTCTCACCAAATATGGATAAATTTTCTACTCAAGTATTATAGGGTTAACTAGCGAACTAGTACCGCAACGCGTTCGTCAAAAGTCAAAAGTCAGCAATTAGCTACTCCCTTCTAGGTGAAAGATTACCTATCTTCTTTTCTTCTTCCTTCCTGTTCTTCATGTCTATCCCTTCGGAACGCTTATCAACCTCAAACCTTTGATTCATTTACGTTTTACGTTTTTTCAGCAAGCCCTACATAAACATAAGCTGTTGTGCATTTAGTTTGTAAATTCTAGCGGGCAAGATGCGTGCACCACAAAGTTCAAGTAAATTATGCTTATCAAATTTAGCTGCGTAACAGCCTAATCACCAATTCCCCACTTGATTTAGGGCTATGGTAGCTTAAAAGATTAAAATTACCCGCTCGAAAAAATTCTCCAGTCTAGTTGACAACAGACGAGAATTTATCCGTAGACTCCAATTGTATAAAAATATGAGTAGTTGCAGGATAGTTGAATAAAGCAAGGACAGCAGGAGCTTTATCAAGCTATTTAGTCAGGTTGGTCAGGTTCAAACGCGGTTGTTGACATCTACGACTGGCAGTATTGGTGATAAGTTCCCAGTTAGTTTGCAAATATTCAAAAATTTTGATTCAGAGCGAACTGCTGCAAGCAGCGCTATCGCCTTCAAAATACCCTCGTTGCTTAAAAGCTTAAACAACTTGGGAATTACACTATAACCTCCTCATTCTTATCTGTCAAGCAATTACCTTATCCATTTTTGGGGAAGTTATCCAGAACATCCGCGTAGGTCATTCCTACTCAACCCTGAACAGCAGCAGTTCACATCCGTTTTAGCCAATTTAATTAAGAACTACTTAGCCATAGGGACTCAATCCTGAGTCAAGGAGTATCGGCTTTAACCACAAGAATCCCCGGACATTGACAATAGATAATGATAGTTATTCCTACCGAATTAGCTTGATGAATATCCTGTGATCTTACTTATAGTAATAAATTGTATACATGTCATTAGCAGTTTACCAATTCCAGTTAATGGCCATACTGCCTAATAAATAAATAGCTATAAGTAACCGAATAAGATAATAGCTAAAGGTTCATGTTGATACAGTTTTTATTATCCACATCTAGCTGGATGTCTTCTTCGTCCAAAAGCAACTATCTTGATAAAATTAATTACCCAGCAATATTAGAGTATTGACAAGAAAAGATTTTGCTAATTTCTGGATTGTTTATTAATTGATATTTATATCTATTTATCAAGATTACAAATCAATGAAATGCTTACACAGCAAGACTTATATCCAAGCAAAATGTAAATTTAAACATTTCTTTTGTTTTCATGAAAATTTAATTTTTTTGAATATAACCATTGATCAAAACTATTTATATTTCAGGAGCTTAGATCAACCATATTAGTGGTGTTTCTGTCTTGTATGGCAATGATAACATCTGCTATTGAGATCAAAGTGGGGGGTAACACCCCTCATTTTTTGCCAAGTGGGGACAAAACCCAAACTTGCACAAGACATAAGTAAATATCTAGATAAGTTCAGTAAATTTAACTTAAATCTTGCCACCTTGGCAGATGACATTAGCGACAAAAAATAGTATAAATAAAAATGTGGCTTTTGAAATTGAGAAATTAACGGTTTTCCTGATTCCACTGGTGCAATTGTCGGCTTTTACAGCAGAAGCAGCAAAAGCAATGGTAATAAGTTATACAGCAGTAACTAGGGCGAAGCCAAAAATTTCCACTTGGAAGTTTCAACAGTACACAACGGCATCTACGAAAAGCTACGTCGAACTTAATTCCTCTCGGTAGAAAGCAGAAAATTTGGTAAATTTTTACCTTTGATTCATTAGTAAGTATAAATCTGAAGCCCAGAAGCAATTAATATATATTATCTGGAGTGAGCTATAGATATTACTAATTGAAAACTGTAAAACTGCCTAGAAAATCAGAGTATACACGGACAGCACAGTAGTACAGAGGCTTGATTAAAAACAATCAGGTTTTCAATCACAGGTCAGGTTATGAAAAAAATCATCAGGTCAAATGCGTTTTTTAGCTCAGTTCAACGGGTAGTTTTAGGGATGCAGTTCTCTGAAATCCGTTCTATCCAGGTATCCGTGTTCGCAATTACCGTATTTTTGCAGCAAGTTGTTACTATTTTTCACATCTGCCACCAATTGATTATTTATAGGTTCTGGTCATTCCCGCAACAGCTAGGCTGAAGACCATCGCATTTGCAGAAACTGGACTAATTTACTCAATTCAAGAATAACTAAGATTATGAATCAAGATATTGCTGGCAGTGGTAACAACTTAGAACCAAAAATCCATCCCGAACAGTTAGACCAAGTAGTTGAAGCGATTTTAGCAGGGAAGTATTCTTGGGCTTGTGTTTTAATGTTACGATTCGTAGGCTATAATCCAATGCACTATATCCCTTATCGGACTTATAACCGCATTCTCAAAGAAAATGCTCGTACGAGTCGCTCCAATCCCCAAAATAATGAAACTCTCAAAATTGCTAAACCCACCACAGAGAAAAGATCCGAAGGCAATCTGGCATCTAACTGTTTAAGTAAGATTAAGGATATAGCCTATATGGAAGTGGGAGGTAAGCATCATGCTGAAGCACGCGCTAACAGTAGGGAAAAAAAGTCGGCATAGTTGCTGATAATCTCGTAATTGCTTGTTACTCAGATCAATTGATTGGAAATGTGAGTAACTGCAATTACTGACTTCGTTGTAAAAATCTGCCAGAATGGCAAATACACACTGATAACATCCTATAGATTAGAAATTGGCATTCAGTTTCTGATTAATTAAATAAATTCTTCATTAAGACTGATGAACCATAACTAAAGGTGGTTCTTTTTCCTAAGAAGTCTGAATGCTGTTCAATTGGGGTGGTGGATTACCCTAATAAAATTGATATGGCTAGATAACTTCTACTACCAAATTTTCTGTAACTAAGGTTTGGCTAACTTTAGTTATTAAGGTAGATGGGGAAAGGGAAAGATTATGGTCAGATCATGCTCTTACTTACAAATTTTTGCTGTTATGTCAACTGGCAATTGATATAACAGTAATTATCATCAATACTTTGTCTAAATTGGAAAAGCTTTGATTTGTAGGTTTGGCTTCATGCTTCAACCTAACGCATTTGTTGGGTTGCGCTGTCGCTTAACCCAACAAAGCAGAAAGTGGATAAGGTATTGATAATTTGTCATAAGTAGGTTGGCGTTGAGAATTGTCGTTATAGCAAGGCAAGAGGCAAGATTAAACAAGTTTTCAGCGATTTTACGTTTCTTTACACAGTTTGGTTTTATTGTGTTCACCTACTTAATTTTCCACGTGCTTGTTTATGTATATAAGATTCTACAAGAGGATTTTCGGAAATTTACTCGATATATTTTTATCAGCTTTAAGTTAATATGAATTTTCTATAAAGTTTTCATGAAGTTTAGATGAAGATTTTATTTTTTATATAAATTTTAGAAGAAGATATAGCAGAATTTAAAGATAAGAACTGAGGCTTTGTCACGTTTTTATCTAAACTAAATAACTAAGGACATGCTATCAGACAAACAATTTCATATTTAAGAAAGTTTGCTGATGAGAGTTTTCTATTTTTAGGATAGTGTAAGAGATAGATTACATCCTGCTTAAGTTTATTTAGTGTGAGGCTACAATTTTTGAAGAGTTACTGCATAAATTAATTAACTGAAATACCAGTATTTATCAATAGACTCCCATCTCAATTAGGGGTAATATCATTGCCTATGTAGATTTTTGGCATTAGCAAGCTAAATCTTGGGAGTTTATTTATGGGTGTTTTGCCAGACAATGCTGTTTATTGGGGGGACATAACAGCTATGCCTGTTACATAGATATTAAGAATTAAATGAATATTCAGGAAACATCATACAGATTAAACATTGCATATCTGTGAAAGTTTTTGCATCTGGATTTTAGCAATAGATGTAATAGATGAATTTGCCCGAATTTGAAAGTAGAAAGCAACTGGTAAGAATTATGTCATCTTATTCTCATCAAGATCAGGTTGTGAATATTTACGATACTTATGAAAGTAAGTTTTTAACACCTTTTCAGCGGAAGGTGTTGCTCAAAAATTTACAAAATAATTCACAACCAGAATATCGGCGACGAATTGAGATTATGTTGTTAGCAGATATGGGAAAGTCGCAAACTCATATTTGTGAAATGATTGGTTGTTCTCAGGAGATGGCGAGATACTGGATCGGTATTGCTGAGGCGGGGATGGCACATAAATGGAATCAGCGACCATTGGGTAGACCAAAGATTGTTAATGATGAATATATTGAAAGACTGAAGGAATTAGTTAATTGTAGTCCCCGTGAATATGGCTATGCTTTTAGTGATTGGACGGCGCAATGGTTGAGTAAACATTTGGCGAAGGAGTTGGGAATTCAAATTAGCGATCGCCACATTAATCGCCTCCTTAAACAAATGGGACTGTCTACCAAACGTAAAAGTTCCCCATTGATAACTACTGAAAATCAGGATTTGGCAATTAAAATTAGTGATTTGCATTCTCTACCTGAACCTAGTTTTCATTGGTCATTTAATCTCATGCAGACCAATAAGTAATAGTGTTTTGGAGGTTAGGAAATGCTATCAGCGTTTTCTCAGGAACAGTTAGCTACATATATTAAGCAAGTCTTGGGTGATGGATTATCAGATCAAGTAGTTACAGATTGTATCCAGGCTTTAGAAATTATTGAGCCGCCAGTAGCAAAGCAATTTTGGCAAGCGACTACAGCCAATCCGGGAATTTATATTGTGCTGTCGGGTAAGGTAAGATTGCTTGATAGCTCCAACAATTTAATTAATACTCTCACGCCAGGATCATCATTTGGGGAATTAACTTTATTTCCAGACCAAGATTTTAGCAGTTATGTTGCTAGAGCTTCTGTGAATTTAAAGGTTGCCTATCTTCCCGAAAAAACGGTGAAAAAGGTTATGGGAGAATTTCCTCCTGTTTATAATCTTTTGCTGAATAAGGCAGAGTTAATTAACAGTCCTAAATCTCCAGACATTCCGATTGTTGAATTGCCAAAAAATGGCAAAGTTGTTAATTTTTCTCAACCAATTGTTCCCACACCAACATCAACAAAGAAACGCTCTCAATATTTTCCTATTCCTACTGTTATTGCTGGTAATTGGTGGCGGAAATTTACTAAACGCTATCCCTTTTTTGAACAACAAAGTGCGGCGGATTGTGGTGCTGCTTGCTTAGTTATGGTTGGTCGTTATTGGGGGAAAAATCTGAGTATTAATCGGCTGCGGGATCTGGCTAATATTAGCCGGAGTGGTGCATCTATGCGAAGTTTGAGCGCAGCGGCGGAAAGCCTTGGTTTTGCTACCCGTCCGGTAAAAGCCAGTTTGGATAAATTTGCTCAACAGCCTTTACCAGCGATCGCTCATTGGCAAGGTAAACATTACATTGTTGTCTATGAAATTACCAAAAAACAGGTAATTATTGCTGATCCTGCCATTGGTCAACGTCGGCTGACTACCAAGGAATTTCTCGCAGGTTGGACTGGTTACGCCTTACTATTACAACCTACAGCTTCCCTCAAAAAAACCCCAGAAGCTAATACGCCGTTTTGGCAGTTATTGGATTTAGTTAAACCTCATTTTCAAGTTCTCCTAGAAGTATTTCTTGCTTCGGTATTAATTCAAATATTTGGATTAATCACGCCTTTATTTACGCAACTTCTATTAGATAGAGTCATTGTTCAAGGCAGTGTTTTAACTTTAAATACTGTCGGGTTTGGATTGTTAATTTTTGGGTTGTTTCGGGTTGTAATCAATGGCTTAAGACAATATTTACTAGATCACACCGCCAACCGCATTAGTATCGCCTTAATGGTAGGTTTTATTAAACATACATTTAGTCTACCGCTGGCATTTTTTGAATCTCGTTATGTCGGGGATATTGTCTCCCGTGTCCAAGAAAATCAAAAAATTCAACGTTTTCTCACTGGTGAAGCTCTTTCTATTGGATTGGATTTACTAACGGTCTTTGTTTATGTAGGATTAATGTTTTGGTATAGTCCACCAATGGCATTAATGACATTAGCAATTGTACCACCATTTGTGATTTTAACATTCTTTGCTACACCATTTTTGCGGCGGATTAGTCGGGAGGTATTTACAGCCGGAACACTAGAAAATAGTTATTTAATTCAAAGCTTGACTGGTATTTCTTCGATTCGCTCAATGGCTATTGAACAAACGGTGCGTTGGCATTGGGAAGAATTACTAAATAATTTAATCAAAAAGAACTTTAGTGGTCAAGTAATTAGTAATCAACTGCAATTAGTTAGTTCTACTATTCAATCTTTGGCAAGTACCGGATTATTATGGTTTGGAGCTTGGTTAGTGATTCAAAATCAACTTACCATTGGTCAATTAGTTGCCTTTAATATGTTATTAGGCAATATTATTCAGCCTTTTCAACGATTAATTATTTTGTGGAATCAGTTACAGGAAGTAATTGTCGCCACAGAACGAATTAATGATGTTTTGGAAGCACAGCCAGAGGAAGATTCAGAACAGAAACCTCGGCAATTTCTACCCAGATTAATTGGGAGAATTAGTTTTAATAATGTTACCTTTCGCTATCATCCTGAAAGTGAGATTAATATTTTAGAAAATCTCAGTTTTGAAATCTTGCCTGAACAAACTGTAGCAGTTGTTGGTCGCAGTGGTTCGGGAAAAACAACACTTTCTAAGTTAATTTTGGGTTTATATCTAGCGACAGATGGAAGAGTTATGATTGACAATCAAGATGTTACTAGTATTTCCTTACATTCCTTGCGATCGCAAATTGGAGTTGTTGACCAAGATACCTTTTTATTTGGAGGAACAATTCGCGAAAATATCACAATTGCTCATCCAGAAGCTTCCTTAGAAGAGATTATGGAAGCAGCCAGACTTGCAGGTGCAGATGAATTTATTAAAAGAATGCCAATGGGTTATGAAACTCAAATTGGTGAAGGGGGAGGAATGTTATCTGGAGGACAACGCCAACGGTTAGCAATTGCCCGCGCATTATTAGGAAATCCCCGACTTTTAATATTAGATGAAGCCACCAGTCATCTGGATGCCGAATCAGAACGGATTATTCAGAACAACCTCAAAAAAATCCTGCAAGGACGTACAAGTGTAATTATTGCTCACCGTCTTTCCACAGTTCGTCATGCTGATCTAATTTTAGTCTTAGATCGTGGTGTTTTAGTAGAAAGCGGTACACATGAACAATTAATCACTAAAAGAGGACATTATTTCTATCTTAATCAACAACAATTAGCACAAACAAATTAATTTTCACCATATCCTCGACTTCTTCAAGAAGTCGGGGATATATCACCAAAATTATCTAATTATTTATGCCACAGTCAGTTTACACCCAACCAACAACTACTATAAATCCGCCGCATCAACCTGAATCTACTACTTTTAATCCGAATCAACAAATCCAAATATTAGATAAAGCCAAGGATTGGTTTTATGGCACAGAGGAATTATTAGACGCTTTACCAAAAGCATGGACTCGTTCCATGTTGTATTTATTAGTCAGTTTTGCTGCCATTATTTTACCTTGGGCAATGTTAACTAAAGTTGATGAAACGGGTAATGCGAGTGGGAGAATAGAACCTAAAGGTGCAACACAAAAATTAGATAGTGCGGTAACTGGTAGTGTTATTAATGTTAATGTTAAAGAAGGTGCAACTGTTAAAGCTGGACAAGTTTTATTAGCAATGGAATCTGAGATTTTACAAACAGAACTTCAACAAGCACAATCCAAATTAGAGGGGCTAATTAATCGCCAATCTCAACTAGAAATATTAAAAAATCAAGTCCTGATGTCAATTAATATTCAACGTCAGCAAAATCAATCTCAATCATTAGAAAAAATCGCCCAACTTAATCAGGCTCAACAAATATTTGAGACTAAAAAAAGTGCTTATAATTTCCAAAATCTGGAAAAATTAGCTCAAATTGATCAGGCAAAACAGAATATACAATCTAGTCAAACTAACTACAGATTAGCTACAAGTCGCTTACGTCGAGATATTTCTGAACTTAAACGTTATCGTCTGCTATTAAAGGAAGGAATAATTGCTCAAACTAAAATAGTAGAATTGGAAAAAATTGCTGAAGAAAGTCAACGTTCCCAAGAAGAAGCAAAATTTAATCTGCAAACAGCAAAGTTAAGACTAAAGGAAGAAGTCAGTCGTTATCAGTCACTAATGAATCAAGTTAGTTCAGATATTGAACAAGCAAAACTACGGTTACAAGAAGAAGAAAGTAGTTATAAAAGTTCTCTGCAAGGCGGAGAATTAGTTTTATTAAAAAGTCAAGAACAGTTTAAAGACATGCAAAATCAAATCATTTCTCTTCAATCAGAAATGATGCAGACGAAAGGACAGATTACAGCCTTAAATTTACAACTAAAACAGCGAACTATCCGCTCTCCTATTGATGGCATAATTTTTGAATTACCTATTAAAAAATCTGGTTCTGTTGTCCAAGTTGGACAAATGATTGCTCAAATTGCTCCCGAAAATGCTCCTTTGATCTTGAAGGCACGTATGCCTAGTCAAAATAGTGGTTTTGTCAAGGCAGGAATGCCAGTAAAAATTAAATTTGATGCTTATCCTTTCCAAGAATACGGAATTGTGTCAGGACGGATTAGTTGGATTTCACCTAACTCTAGAGTTCAAGAAAATAGTTCTAACCGCATAGAAACTTATGAATTAGATATCGCTTTGGAAAACCCTTATATTCAAGTCGGTAACAAACGGATTCCTATCACCCCTGGACAAACAGCAAGTGCGGAAGTAATTATTCGTCAGCGTCATGTTATTGACTTCATTTTAGATCCATTTAAGAAGTTGCAAAAGAGTGGGTTAGAGCTTTAAATAAAATGATTATTGAAGACATAACTTAATAAGTTATGTCTTTTTTTAAAGGTGTTAATATGCAACTTTTTGATTATTTTTAACAGATAAATGTCAGAATTAAATAGTTAAACCCATTAAAGATGTAGAGGATAAAACAATGAAGAAAATAGTGATAAATGACTTATATTCTAGTCATTTATTAACCTTTTTTGATGATTTAAAGCCACCAGAATTAGGTGTTTTATTAGGAAGAGGTCTAGGAGGATTTTATCCCTATTTAGGACTCAGTCCTAATGTTTTTATAACTACTGTTTATGATGGTATAAATACCATATCAACCACTTATGAAGGAGCAGGTAACTTTCATGATAATAAATTCAATACGATAGATTACGCTCGGACAGTTAATGCTTGGGTAAATCGTTAATTATTTCAGCAGATTCAAGGGCGATTTTGTCACACTTACCAAAACTGTTCACTGTTTGATGAGGAAATAAGATCATGGCTACAATCATAATTTCTGACTTACGGGAAAAGATATTTTTGGATGACTTAGATTTAGAGCAAATACAACAAATTTTAGGTACTGGTATTATACCTTTACCCTTCTTAGGTGGACGTGGTGCTGATGTTGCCTTAACGACTGTTTATGATGGTATAAATAACTTAGAAACAGCATATCGTGGTCCATTGAGTTTTTACGATAATAAGATTTTTACTCTTGATCTGGCTAGAAGTGCTGTCTATTTAGTATTGTGAACAATTTTTAGGTAATTGTTTTTAACGCTTACTTATGAGGAAGTAAAAACTTCCTCTTTTTTTCCTGCTGATAGCTGATAGTTTATCTCCCTAACATTTTATCTCGCAGATGCTTAATGCGAGGGAGAAAAATATATTGGTATGATATATTGCAACTCCCTGAAGATTGCTTGGAATTGATAATTGATTTCCACTATTGCGGATTCCTGGGACACATCGGTGTTACCTTTTTAGGGGGAATAGCTCGTCTATTTGAATATAGGGGTGGAAATGTCACTTTTCGTTGGAAGACACTTCTAGAAGAAATTCGTGTGAACTTGGCTCAAAATGGATTCCTGAGTGATTTTGGTCACTATCAAAAACCTTGGGATGGTAATTCTATACCCTATAGAAGTGATCACCAATATGACCAACAAATAATCGGTGATTATCTAAGATATCAGTGGTTAGGTAGGGGTTGGGTAAATATTAGTTCCAGGTTACAAGATGCTATTACAGGAAAAGTTAGACATAGATAGAGGTGCAGGTTTACACCTTTTAGAGCAATTTATACTCAAAAATCGTGGAAATTTGATGATTTTCAGTAATGACGGATACGTCAACATAAGCGATAATGGTACTATATATGAAAACGTATGTACTAATTTCTCCGGAACGCTGGTTAATATAGCCTTTCGATGTGACAAGAAATACTACTGTTTAGCTTCTGATAGTTTACGTGGCGAAGCCATAGTTTCTCAACTTAAGAGGCGAGTATTCTAGAAAAGAGGAGGTAAAGATATGATACATAACATTTACAATATGGTTGGGGAATTAGCAACTACTGAGGAGCCTGGTCAAAAACTGTATGAAATTATTCATCCCTGCTTACTACGTGGCGAACCAGTAGAATTAGATTTTACGGGGGTGAAAGTTTTTGCTTCTCCATTTATGAACTTTGCGTTTGGTCAATTGTTGAAAGACATTTCTCCAGAGAAACTGAATCAACTTATAGAATTTACTTCTCTTAATGATGATGGATGGGATGTTCTACAATATATAATGACTAAGGCAAAACGGTATTATTCAGATGAAAAATATCGTCATGCTGTGGATGCTGTAATGACAGATATGGCTGAAAGTATTTGATATATGCCAATTAATTTAAACATTCTAGCTGATGTGATAGATATTAGAAATGACATTCCACAGAAAAGCGATATTTTCTTGGTAGATACAAACGTATGGTTTTGGCGAACCTACGCCAACGCTGGATTTAATGCTAAACCTGCTCAACGACAAAAGAGAAGAAATTACTTTAACTATCTTAATTTAGCTCTGTTAAATGGAGCTACGTTAACTTATTCAGGACTAACTTTAGCTGAACTTGCACATATTATTGAGAAAACTGAATATGAGATTTATGTTCAATCTAATGGATATTTACCCATTAAGGAATATCGGCATAATTATCCAACAGAAAGAGCCAATGTTGTAGCTGAAGTTCAGTTTACTTGGCGACGAATCAAAAAAATTGCAATTCCTATTGATTTAACAGTAGATGATTCTACGACTGATGCAGCACTCAAACGGTTTCAAACTCAAGCAGTTGATGGTTATGATTTATTACTTCTAGAAGCAATTAGTAGAGCAGGAGCAGGAACAGTTAAAATTATTACTGATGATTTAGATTATAGTGTTGTTCCTGGTATTCAGATTTTTACCAGCAACTCCTATGTAATTCAGGAAGCTACTAAACAGAAAAAATTAATAGTGCGTTAATCATACAATTAAGTTTATATACCTAAAATTTTACCTTGTGATTACTTTAAACCTTCATCAAAAAATCCCTAATCTTAATTTGACAATCAGGAAATGCTAAAGGTGATATTGTTAAATTTTCTCCCAAAATACTTTCACTTTGATAACTTTCTGCATTGGGTAAACGATATACATACAATTTACGTCCATTAAGGTCTAAAACCCAATAATCAATAATACCTGATTTAGCATAAGCTGAAGTTTTCACTTCTCGATCATATTTCAGACTAGAGTCTGCAATTTCAATAATTAGAAAGATTTCTGATGGTTGGGGATGATGATCTTCATAATCCAAAGCATCGGTTTTAACAATTGCAATATCTGTTTAATTGGTGACTGAGTTCTAATTAAAACTCTATCACCTAAACGTTGATTGAAGATTCTTTGTGTGCGGGTGATAGCAGCTTCGTGTGCAGTTCCTTTAGCAGCCATTTTGATAATTTGTCCTGATATTAACTCTAAGCGTTCTTCTGGGTGAAATATACCCATTTCCGCCATTTTGTGATATTCATTAACCGTGATTTGACGAATGTTAGTTAACATAGATTTTAGTAAAGATTTAGTTTAAATTTTCACTCTCTCCGTGTCCTCTGTGCCTCTGTGGTTAGTTGAAAAAATCCCCATTATCACTTACCTACCTAACATTTTATCTCGCAAATGCTTAATGCGATCGCGCAATTTTGCAGCTTCCTCAAATTCCATCTTCTTCGCAGCTTCTTTCATCTGTTTTTCTAACAAAGTAATTAACTCTGGAATATCTTCCAAAGATAATTCATCTAAATGTTCATCCACCATTTTTAAATCAGTGGCATTTAAGCGTCGAGAAGCATCTAAAAATGATAAAATCGAATTAGTTTGTTTCTTAATAATCTGTTGCGGTGTAATTCCATGTAGTTTATTATAAGCCATTTGGATGCCTCTTCTTCTATCAGTTTCATCAATGGCTTTAATCATACTATCTGTTAATTTATCAGCATATAAAATTGCTTTTCCTCTAATGTGACGCGCCGCCCGTCCAATAGTTTGAATTAATGAACGTTCAGTCCGTAAAAATCCTTCCTTATCTGCGTCCATAATCGCCACTAAAGAAACTTCAGGTAAATCTAAACCTTCCCGCAGTAAATTGACACCGACTAACACATCAAAAGCACCATTTCGCAAATCCTGTAAAATTTCGATACGTTGAATGGAATTAATTTCCGAATGCAAATATCTGATTCTAATTTCCCTCTCTTCTAAATATTCCGTCAAATCTTCCGCCATGCGTTTAGTTAATGTGGTAACTAAAGTTCTTTCCTGACGGTCAACTCGATCTTTTATTTCTCCTAATAAATCATCAATTTGTCCTTCTGTAGGACGCACAAATATTTCTGGGTCAATTACTCCCGTTGGTCTAATTACTTGTTCAATAATATTGTCTTCAGAAATTTCTAATTCCCAATTTCCTGGAGTCGCAGAAACGAAAATACATTGATTGACTTTTTGCCAAAATTCTTCGGCTTTTAAAGGACGATTATCCGCCGCACTGGGAAGTCGAAAACCATGATCTATTAATACTTTTTTTCTCGCTTGGTCTCCGTTATACATTCCCCGAATTTGGGGAACGGTAACATGAGATTCATCAATTACTAATAACCAATCTTTGGGAAAATAATCAATTAAACATTCTGGTGGTTCTCCCGCCTGTCTGCCGGCTAAATGACGAGAATAATTTTCTACGCCGTTACAATATCCCACTTCTCTTAACATTTCCAAATCGTAACGGGTGCGTTGATCAATGCGTTGTGCTTCAACTAATTTACCCATTGATTCTAATGTTAGTTGTTGCTGTTTTAATTCGGTGGCGATATCTTCACAAGCTATTTCTACTCTTTCTTTGGGGGTAACAAAGTGACGCGCAGGATAAATATTTACTGCTTCTAAACTATGGAGAATTTCGCCAGTAACAGAATCAACATATCTAATAGCATCAATTTCATCTCCAAAAAATTCAACCCGAATAATTCTATCTTCATAAGCAGGAGAAATTTCTAAAACATCACCCCGAACTCGGAATTTTCCTCGACCCATTTCGATGTCATTACGACTATATTGAACTGCGGTTAAATCCCGTAAAATTTGACGCGGATCAATTTCCATTCCCAATTGTAACCGAATTGCGGCTTTCAGGTATTCCGCAGGCATTCCTAAGCCGTAAATACAACTAATTGAGGCGACGACAATCACATCTTTGCGTTCAAATAAGGAACGGGTGGCGGAATGTCGTAACATATCTATTTCTTCATTAATCGCTGATGTTTTCTCTATATAAGTATCAGTAACAGGGATGTATGCTTCCGGTTGATAGTAATCGTAATAACTGACAAAATACTCAACTGCATTATTAGGAAAAAATTCCCGCAGTTCGTTACACAACTGGGCGGCTAATGTCTTATTATGTGCTAATACTAGGGTAGGTCTACCGACTTTCTCAATGACCGCGGCTATGGAAAATGTCTTCCCGGTTCCTGTCGCACCCAGTAATGTTTGATAATGATTTCCTTTTTGAATACTAGCAGAAAGTTGAGCGATCGCTTGTGGTTGATCACCGGTGGGGACAAAAGGTGCTTGCAGATTAAAATCCATTATCTAGCTTCAAGGTTACACCTAGTAATTCTACACAATTTCTCAGTTTTACGTTTGGCGCGAAATTTTTTTTCAGGGATTGGCTTGCAATATCGCCGGCGATGTGCTACATTAAAATAATGGAGTGCGGATAAAATTTTTATAAAAGCACGAATTTCCATTATCACAATATCACCCCGCGCCGCACAAGTCAACCCCCCAGAAGCCAAAAAAAATTTTTTTCTATTTAGGGATGGCTAAATAAAGCTAAAACCATTTATTAATAAGGGTTTCGCGGATTTTTATCACAAAAAAGTTCAGGTTTTGGCTGATAGTGTCTCAAAACAGGTGCATTTTTCTTTGTCGAATCTTGTGACAGGCGATCGCGATTTACTCAGTTTAAAAGATAATTTTTCTTGTCCGATGATCACTGCTAAAGAGTTTATCAATATTTTTGATTGGTAAACCCTAATTAGTTTTGTGACAAGTTGAGGCAGAGGATACGGGGCTAAATTCATCAATTCTGCGCTAAGTGCCAAAACAGCATACACTTTTTGTGAATTAACCTCACAACAGGAGTTAACTGTGACTAAGTTCTTATTCGTAACCGACTTAGATCATACCTTCGTCGGGGATGATCAGGCATTATTGCAGTTGAGCGATCGCTTGCAACAACATCGTCAACAATATGGGACAAAGATAGTCTACTCTACAGGGCGATCACCTGTCCTCTACCGCCAACTCCAACAGGAAAAAAACCTTTTTTCCCCAGATGCGCTAGTTTTATCTGTGGGTACAGAAATTTATTTAGATAGTAGGAATATTCCTGACCCAGAATGGTCAAACATTCTTTCTCAAGGTTGGGATAGGCAAAAAATTCTAGCTATTACTGAACAATTCCCAGAATTAGTGCTACAACCACATACAGAACAACGTCCTTTCAAGGTCAGTTTTTTCCTAAAAGCAGAATTGTCCGGCATTTTACCACAACTTGAGGCCGAGTTGCAAAAAACTCAACTAAATGTAAAGTTAATCTATAGTAGTGAAATTGACCTTGACATTTTACCCCATACCAGCGATAAAGGTCAAGCAATGCAGTTTCTCCGTCAGAAGTGGAAATTTGCAGCCGAGCAGACTGTTGTTTGTGGCGATTCAGGTAATGATATAGCTTTATTCGCTGTCGGACAGGAACGGGGAATCATTGTCGGGAATGCTCGTCCAGAGTTATTGCAATGGTATCAGCAGCATCCTGCGGACTACCGTTACCTCGCCCAAAACCGTTGTGCTGCTGGGATTATGGAAGGTTTAAAATATTTTGGTTTCCTAGAATGATTAGCTATCTTAAAGGTATCGTTGCTGGTGTCCAAGCCATTACTCCTAATCGCGTCATCTTGACCTTAGAAGTCAATGGCACGGGTTACGATTTACAAATTCCCCAACGTTTGTCCAACCAGTTAACATCAACTGGGGATGTGATCCAAATCTTTACCCATTACCAGATTCGAGAGGAAATCCCCATGCTTTATGGTTTTTCTTCTCCTTCGGAACGGGATTTATTTCGCCATTTGCTCAGTGTTAGCGGTATTGGTGCAGCATTAGCGATCGCTCTCTTGGATACAATGGAATTACCAGAGTTAGTCCAAGCCATTGTCGCTGCTAACATCCAAATGCTGATTCAAGCCCCTGGAGTGGGCAAGAAAACCGCTGAACGCATCTGTTTAGAACTCAAGAGTAAACTGATCGAATGGCGCAAATCAGCGGGCTTCTTTGTGGCTACAGGCAGACCTGCACCAGGAATTTTAGAAGAAGTGCAAATGACTCTTTTTGCCCTGGGATATACTGCCCATGAGGTTAGTAACGCCCTGCACGTAGTTAGCGAAGATATTGGTTTACCCAAAAATGCCTATGTGGAGGATTGGATTAGACAAGCGATCGCTTATCTTAGCAGTAGTGAAGTAGAGTGTTCATAATTCATCATGAATAATAATCCCTATGCTTGGATAAATGAATCTTTAGCCACTATTTATCGAGCTAACTGGTATCGTTCCGTACAAACGATTCACAGCCAACCCGGTGCGACTGTGGTATTATCTGGGCAAGAGGTTATTAACTTTGCCAGTAATGATTACTTAGGATTAGCAGGAGATGAACGCTTACAAGTAGCCGCCATTAATGCTATTCAAAAATTCGGCACTGGTAGTACAGGTTCTAGATTACTCAGTGGACATCGAGAAATTCACAGAGAATTAGAACAGGGAATAGCATCTACTAAACAAACCGAAGACGCATTAGTATTTAGTTCTGGTTATTTAGCAAATCTAGGCACAATTGCCGCCATAGTCGGTAAAAGAGACTTAATTTTATCTGATGAATATAACCATTCCAGCTTAAAAAAAGGAGCGATTCTCAGCGGTGCAACTGTCATGGAATATCCGCACAATGGTACTTCATTACTAGAAGAAAAATTACAAAAACACCGCCAGAATTACCGACGCTGTTTAATTATTACCGATAGCGTCTTTAGCATGGACGGTGATTTATGTCCATTACCCCAACTGCTAGATTTAGCTGAAGAATTTAGTAGTATGCTACTTCTCGATGAAGCTCATGCTACAGGAGTCATGGGAAAAACTGGCGCTGGTTGTGTAGAACATTTTGGCTGTACAGGTAGAGAATTAATTCAAATTGGCACATTAAGTAAAGCCTTGGGGAGTTTGGGTGGATATGTCGCTGGTAGCCTTCCTCTCATTGACTTTTTACGCAATCGCGCCCCTAGTTGGATTTATACTACAGCCCTGTCTCCCGCAGATACAGCCGCCGCAATGGCCGCCATTAAAATTGTCCAAGCAGAACCGGAAAGGCGATCGCAACTTTGGCAAAATGTCAACTATTTAAAACAATTAATTACAGAGAATTTACCTAATTTAAAGTTATTACCGACAGAATCTCCGATATTATGTTTTCAATTGCCCAGTGCGTCCGCAGCATTAACAACAGGAAAGCACTTGCGAACATCGGGAATTTTTGCACCAGCCATTCGTCCCCCCACTGTTAACACCAGTCGCATTAGAATATCTGTAATGGCTACCCATGAATTAGCACATCTTGAGAAATTGGTAGAAGTGATGAACAATAATACGCCTTATGTGAGTTAAAAATATTGTGGTTTTATTAGGGTTTCCAGAGTTCTCTAGAACGATAATTCCAGAATCATCAACGGTATTACAAGGGTTTCCGCATTTAATTCACATAAGCCGTATAATAGTATTTTTAGGCAAATTTATGACAGACATTAAATTTTCTATTGAAGGTGAAGATGCCATCCAAGCTACAGAGGAGCTTTTAGCAATTGAGGGTATAACAGGTAACTATGCCGTAAATTCAGAAGATGTGAAAAAAGAACCAGTCCTGACTACTGTTGGTACTATAGTTGGTCTTGTAGGTGGAACTATTGCCATTACTGAACAAATTCGCAAATGGTATCAAGAGTATAAACAAAAACAATCTGGTAAAAAAATTGCTAAAGTTCTGATTGTCGGCCGCAACGGTAGACGATTGTTGTTAGAAAATGCCACATTTGAGCAAATTCGGCAAATTTTAGAATCTTAATTAAGTAGCTGGTTGTAATTACAGCGATTTCCAATCATATAAGGTACATCTTAGCCCCCTCATCGCTTGCGGGGAGGGGGTTGGGGGTGGGGTTTTTGTTCCGGGTTTGATGACAATTTGCTGTAAATATAAAATGTGGGATGGGCATCTTGCCCGTCAACAGGCTAGAAGCCTGTTCCACTATCTAATAATTAATTAAGCCTACTTACTTAGGGGGCAGATAATTTAAACTGTCACCTGTCACCTGTCACCTGTCACCTGTCACCTGTCACCTGTCACCTCGAATAACGTGCAAACTCTCCACCTTGACCTGAAAGCAGTTACAGGTAATTACGTAGAGTTACGGTACTTTACCGATAATTACAACAAATATGAAAAAAGGACGCTCCCCCTGAGCGAAATTACTGATTTAATTGAGTTAGCAGAAAGAGATTATTACGTTTCCTCTTATGCCGAAGATTACGCAGTTACAGGATCTCGATTGTATAATTGGTTAGATGGGACTGACAGATGGTTACAAAAACTCATCAATCAATATCAGCGTCAAGGTATCATTTTAGCCATTGCTACAGCCGAAAAACTCGCCCATTTACCTTGGGAAGTTCTGCATGATGATAATAGCTTTCTCGTTCAACGGTCAATTATTCCTGTGCGGTGGGTATCATCGGACTCTGTAAAAACATTGTCTGTGGAGGAAAACCCAGAAAACCGGGCTTTGCAAGTTTTATTTATGGCTACTTCCCCCCAAGGAGTAGAACCTGTATTAGATTATGAAGCAGAAGAAGGGCGAATTTTAGAAGCGACGGGAAGACAACCTTTAGCTTTGACAGTGGAAGAAAGCGGTTGTTTATCGGAATTGGGTTATTTAGTGGATGATTACGGTAAAGATTATTTTGATATTTTCCATATTACTGGTCATGCCACAATTACCAACGGACAACCCCAATTCATTACCGAAACGGAAACCGGAGAAGCTTATTATGCTAGTGCAGATGATATCGCTACAGCACTACAATTCCGAATCCCCAAATTGATTTTCCTCTCTGGTTGTCGCACTGGACAAGCTGGAGGTGATGGTGATAATTATGGTTCAGTCCCTTCAATGGCGGAAGAATTACTCAAAGCTGGTGCTAAAGCCGTTTTGGGATGGGGACAAAAAGTTTTAGAATCTGATGCAACGGAAGCAGCAGCGACATTATATAAAGAATTAGCAGCCGGAAAGCAAATCACCGAAGCAGTTGCCAGTACCTATCAAACATTAATCAAAAACCAAGCGCGGGATTGGCATTTATTGCGATTATATGCAGCGGATAGTTTACCAGGGGAATTGGTGACACCATTGCGGACTCGTGGAAGACAACCAGCACCACCGCTATCTGTGAGTACGGAATTTTTAGATCCTGCGGGTAAGGTGAAAGTCCCCACCCGTGAGAGTTTTGTCGGTCGTCGTCGTCAGTTGCAAAGTTGTTTAAGGACGTTGACACAATCAACTGAAAAAAAAGGGGTATTAATTTATGGCATGGGTGGTTTAGGTAAAAGTAGTTTAGCAGCTAGACTTTGTGACCGACTCCCAAATTTTCAGCGTGTTGTCTTGGTAGGGAGAATTGATGAACCGAGTTTAGTTAGTCGGTTGGTGGAAAAGTTGGATGATGACGAACAACGGAAACAGCTACAAAATCCTGATGAGGAATTGAAATTTAGATTCAAGCGGGTATTTCAGCAATTGTCGGACGCTGGGGAAAAGCCGTTTTTGTTGGTTTTGGATGATTTTGAGGTGAATTTAGAATTGACCTCTCCCCTAGCCCCTCTCCTACAAGGAGAGGGGAATATTACTCCCACTTCCCTCCTACAAGGAGAGGGGAATATTACTCCCACTTCCCTCGCAGGGAAGGGGGTTGGGGGGTTAGGTCGTTTGCAACCCATAGCCGCAAAGGTGTTAACGGCTTTGGTTTGGGCAATTCGGAAAACATACACCAATCATCGGTTAATTATCACCTGTCGTTATGATTTTGAATTTAGCCAGTTGCGGTATTTCTATAAACAGCCCTTGGAGGGAATGCGGGGGGCAGATTTAAGAAAAAAGTGTAGTCGTCTTGTGGCTTTTGGGGCAAAATCTCAGGTAGATGAGGCGTTGAAATCGCAAGCGCGGAGGTTAGCTGATGGTAATCCCCGGTTGCTGGAATGGTTGGATAAGATTTTGCAAAATTCCACAGTTGACCAAGTTGCAATTCTCAATCGTTTAGAAGTTGATGCGGTGGAGTTGCGAGAACAGGTTTTAGCGGGCGCTTTGCTGCAACAAATGGATGAAAAGATGCAGGAGATGTTAACGCTGGGTTTGGTGTTTGAGTTACCAGTCCCCAGGGAAGCATTAACCGCAGTTTGTGAAAATATCCCCAATTTGGCAGATTATATCAATCGGGCGGTGGCCTTGGGATTGTTGGAAGTTAGTCCTGATGAGTCTTTGCGTGTACCAAGAATTTTGCCGTTGACGTTATCCACTCATGTAGAAAGTTTGCATCAACAAGCAGCTGAAGTTTTGTATCATCTGTGGTGGAAACAAGGGGAAACCAGAACAGAAGAAGAACAGTTAGAAATTCATCGGTTAGCGTTGTTGGGGAAACAAGGGGAAATTGCAGCGGAAATTGCAGATCCTCTGACAGCACAATGGAATAATAAAAGCCGATTTCGAGAAGCTGTTAAAACTTGCCAAGATACCCTAAAAATTATCCCAGACTATCGCATTTTGCATCAACTAGCACGTTCTGAACAAGAACTTGGAGAAATTGAACAAGCACAGCAACATTATCAACAAGCACTAGAACTGTGTCCAGAAACAGACGAAAAAGTAAAAGCGACAATTATTCATAACTTAGCCCTTATCTACGCCAATACGGGAAAAATAGAGGATGCGATCGCCCACTACCAGCAGTCTTTAGAAATCACTGAAAGCATTGGTGATGTCCAAACTAAAGCCGCGACTTTGCACCAATTAGCTGTTATCTACGCCAACACGGGAAAAATAGAAGAAGCGATCGCCCTCTACCAGCAGTCTTTAGAAATCACTGAAAGCATTGGCAATGTCCAAACTAAAGCCGCGACTTTGCACCAATTAGCTGATATCTACGCCAATACGGGAAAAATAGAAGATGCGATCGCCCTCTACCAGCAGTCTTTAGAAATCACTGAAAGCATTGGCAATGTCCAAACTAAAGCCGCGACTTTGCACCAATT
>NZ_JAQMSE010000240.1:0-8624 GCF_028330045.1 Aphanizomenon sp. CS-733/32 | reverse complement strand
ATGACAGCAAGCATACACAATGGTATAAACGCCCTGATTGGTTTGCAGTTTTGGAGGTATCCCGTTTTTATGAACAAACAGAACTACAGCAAATTGTCATCAAACCCGGAACAAGAACCCCACCCCCAACCCCCTCCCCGCAAGCGATGAGGGGGCTAAGATGTACCTTATATGATTGGAAATCGCTGTAAGATTAAGTTATGTTACTTGGTGTGAAGGAACATATCCCTTTGTGGTAGTAGAATTAATATCTCCAGGAACAGAAAACGAAGACTTAGGGAGAAATAAAAATTTACGGGAAGTTAATCAACCTCCCAATAAATGGACAGTATATGAGCAAATTCTGAGAATCCCCTATTATTTTGTCTATAACCGTTATACTGAGGAGTTTCACTGTTTTGGTTTGGTAACGAACCGTTATCAACCGCTCTCTATTAATGGATTAGGGGTATGGCTAGAAGAAGCTGAATTGGGTTTAGGACCATTAGTCTGAAGTTGTTAAAACTGATTGTTACCCCTGCGGATAAAAGTGCAGTTTTAGCACAAGAAATAGCCAAAGAAACCTATAAAGAAATAACTCAAAGACCATTGCAATTACAACTGATTGATTTGCTAGAGACTATCATGGTTTATAAACTGCCTATTTTAAGTAGAGAGGAAATACAGCAGATGATAGGAATAACAGACATAGACCTCAAACAAACCCGCTTTTATCAGGATGTCTTTGCTGAAGGAAAACAGGAAGGAAAACAACAAGGAAAGCAAGAAGGAAAACAAGAAGGAAAACAAGAAGAGGGAGTGAGTATCGTTCTGCGTCTTCTGAAACGGCAATTTGGTTCTTTAGATTCTGCCATGGAAACTCGAATTCGGGGTTTGAAACTAAGTGTAATTGAAATGTTGGTTGATCAATTACTTGATTTCACGGATATTTCTGAGTTAAAAACCTGGTTAGAAGACCACTAAATTTTCGCCAGACTCATTGAGATATACTTTATTGATATTGAAAGCGATCGCTAATTTATAAAATCTCAAATTAGTCATTGGGGAAATTCTTTAACCTTGACTCTATAAATAAAATAAGAAAATCAGATCCCCGACTTCTCTCAGAAGTCCGGGATCTGAAAGATATTGAAAGCGATCGCTTGGTTAAATGAAACTATTATACTCAAAACGGCTAGAAGCCGGACTTTTTTATCATATTAGGACTTACGCACAAGTCACGGAATAATGAACCACGTTCGCGAAGCGTGCCGAAGGCATAGGAACGAAGAGAAGGAAGAAAAGAGGGTTTGAGAGATATTTTGCGTAAGTCCTGCATACAAAGAACAAGGTTCAAATAAGTTATATAAATGAAAACAGATAAATTGATAATTTAAGTCCTAATTTAGCTATACTAAGATTAATAGTAACGCCTAAAGACCAAGCAGGATTAGCAGCTAGGAAAATTTTAAACTTGTGGTAATTTAACTGCTATTCAAGAGCAAAAAGTGCGATCGCTCTCCATTTCTCAATTAGAATCATTAGGAGAGGCATTATTGGATTTTCAAAATATGGCAGATTTGGAAAATTGGTTACAAGATAATCTCCAAGTTAATGAAAACAGATAAAACGATTATGATAGGGTTTATCACCTCAGTTAAGACTTAAAATTAAGGTGATAAAAAATGGCTTATAGTGACTTTACTTTAGAAAGAATCACGAAAACATTTGGTATTAGTTCTGTCAACCAAACATTATATTTAAACTGTAGCTGAGTAAGTAAAATGCAACCTACACAAGCAAATTACGAGATTTATGAACAAGATTATCCTGAATGGTTAGATATTACCCTTAACCAACTGCAAAATCGGGATTTGGAAAATATTGACTGGGAACATTTAATTGAGGAAATCACTGCATTGGGAAACGAACAACGACATAAGGTAGAAAGTTATTTGAGACAACTTATTAAACACTTACTTCTTTATCAATATTGGGAAAGTGAGAAATCCTATTGTGCTAAAGGATGGATTGAAGAAATTGATAATTTTAGGTCTGAATTAGATTTATTATTAGAGTCTAAAGTTCTTTATAATCATTGTGTAAAAATTCTAGACAAGATATACATCAAGGCTAGAAATAATGCAATTCGTAAATCTGAACTATCTCCAGCAATCTTCCCTGAAAGTTGTCCTTATTCCTTAACAGAAATTCTCAATCCTGAATGGTTACCATGATCACAAGAAATCTAAATAATCAATTATGTTAGATTCTCAACAAGAGTTAAATAACTTATACCGTCAAGATTTATACCAATGGATAGAAACTACTATTCATAAAATTCAGATAAATTAGATTGAGAAAACTTAATCCTAGAGCTAGACGATTTCGGCAACTTTCAAAAGTATGAATTAGAAAGCCGATTGCTAGTATTATTTGAGCATTTATAATATTGGTGGATGGCAGGGTACAATTAATTATAGAACAACGAAAACAAATTCAGAACCTTTTAAAAATAAATCCTAGTCGCAAAAAATGATGATGCCTAAAATCAAAATATTACAAGAGGATCAATCTTATACTTTTAGTTCTTATTTTGATTTACCCTATGAAACTGATGATATTTTAAGAGAATTTGATTATTCATTTATCAAAACAGAGTTATCTTTGCCACAAACAAGTCAATGTATAGATGAACTGTTACTAGTTAAAGAAAAAATCAGAAAAATTTTACCTTTGATTAGTTTAAGTAGTGAAACTGCCAGACGAGAAACTTTAGTAGCTCCAATTTTGTTAGAAATTATTGCTATTTGTAACTGTCAGCTAAAAATTGAATATCCGTTAAGAGTGAATGAGCGGTTAAAAGGAACTTTAGATTATTTATTAGAGTCAAAACAGAACTTATTAATAATTGAAGCCAAGAAAGATGATTTAACAAAGGGTTTTACTCAACTCGCAGTGGAATTAATTGCTTTATCTCAAGTTACGGAGCAAGATATATTTTATGGTGCTGTAACTATTGGGAATTTGTGGCAATTTGGTAAATTAGATAAAGTTGAAAAAACTATCTATCAAGATTTGAACCTGTTTAAAATTCCTGATGATTTGCTGGATTTAGGTAAAGTTTTATTAGGTATTTTAGCATAATCATATTATGGATAAATTTATCATCAACGAATTTATTGAGCCAGTGAAGTTTTTGCCAGTGCGTTTTAGAACAGTCAAAAAACAAGTAAATAAAATAGGACTTACGCACAAGTCACGGAATAATGAACCACGTTCGCGAAGCGTGCCGAAGGCATAGGAACGAAGAGAACGAAGAAAAGAGGGTTTGAGAGATATTTTGCGTAAGTCCTGTAAAATAATTAGATATTAACATTATGACTAGTACCAATAAACAGTTAACTCAACAACCATTATCAGTGCAAAATATTCTTAAACTGTTTCAAGAGCAGGTTCAATATTTATATGGAAATAACTTAAAGCAAATTATTTTATTTAGTTCTTACGCAAGAGGAAATTTTACATCGGATTCAGATATAGATATTCTGATTGTTACTCAAAAAAAATTGTCAAAACCAGAACGAGAACAACTAATTAATTTTATTAGTGATGTCTCGATTAATGACGATATTTTAATCAACTTTATTGAAATGCTTACTCAAAAATTTGAGTTAGAACAGAGTCCATTACTCCTAAATATTCGGAGAGAGGGAGTTATTCTGTGAATAATCATGAAATTATGTTACTATTAGATAAATCTCAAAATAGTCATAAAGCCTCTATACTGTTGCTGGAATAACGATTTGCGCGATTTAGCAGTTGGTAGAGCTTACTATACTATGTTTTATATCGCTCAAGCTTTTCTGTTATCCAAAAATTTATCTTTTTCTAGTCATAAAGCTGTTATTTCTGCTTTTGGACGAGAGTAATGTGGTAAAATATCTATAAAAGGTTGAGTCGCTAGTTTATTGAAGGTAGGAATATGTCTTGGTTCTGAACTGACCAGTAGGAATAACATTGAAATTAAATAATTTAGGATAGTAGTTATGATTACAAAAACAGAAGAGATTACTGAAAATATAATTCAAAAAATCCAAAATTTACCCCTAAAAAATCAACAACAAATATTGGATTATGTCGAATTTATTGCCAATAAATATCAACCGGAAAAAGTTAATCCAACTCAAAAACCCCAAAAACGAATTGCTGGACTTCAAGAAGGAAAAATTTGGATGAGTGATGATTTTAACGAACCTTTAGGTGATGAAATTTGGGGAATTGAATAATGAGAATCTTACTAGATACTCATGCTTTTATTTGGTTTGCTGAAAATTCGCAAAAACTGTCGCAATATGCTACTATCTTGTTAGAAGATAATAGTAATCAAGCATTGCTAAGTATAGCTAGTGTGTGGGAAATGCAAATCAAAATTTCAATGGGTAAATTAAAACTTGATTTACCTTTACCTGAGTTAATAGACAGCCAAATCAAAATTAATAATATCCAAATCTTACCGATTGAACTAGCTCATATTTGGGCTTTAGAGCAACTCCCTTATCATCAGAAAGATCCTTTTGATAGGTTGATCATTGGTCAGTCTATAACTGAAAATATTACTATTCTCAGCATTGATACTATTTTTGATGCATATTCGGTTAAGAGAGTATGGTAATGTTATAATGTAATAGTTGAAATATATTTAAAAACTAATGTCAGATACAGTTATTCGTGTTGAAAATCTAGGTAAAAAATATATTATTGGACATCAACAGCAGGAACGTTATACAGCACCGCGAGATGTGATTACTAATAAGGTTAAATCCCTTGGTAGTTTAATAAATCCTCAAGCTAAAAATGAAAATCCTGCTTTTGAGGAATTTTGGGCTTTAAAGGATGTATCTTTTGATATTAAACAAGGTGATAGAGTAGGAATTATTGGCCGTAATGGGGCGGGAAAATCAACTTTATTAAAGATTTTAAGCCGTATTACCGAACCGACAAAAGGGAGTATTAAAATTAAGGGTAGGGTTGTCAGTTTATTGGAGGTGGGGACTGGTTTTCATCGCCCATTAATGATGATAATGCTGATCTTCAGTAGCGGCAAGGATATTTTTCAATTTCTTCACAATTAATTGTTATTTGAATTATGTTTAACTCTAAAACAATTCTAATTACAGGTGGAACAGGGTCTTTTGGTAAGGTATTTGTCAGAAATGTTTTAGAACGATATCCAAATATCGCTCGTTTGGTTATTTTTAGTCGGGATGAACTCAAGCAGTTTGAAATGGCTCAAGAATTTCGAGATCAAGACTTTCCAGGGCTGCGATATTTTTTGGGTGATGTCCGGGATCAAAATCGCCTAAAAAGGGCTTTAGAAGGAATTGATATTGTCGTTCATGCAGCCGCATTGAAGCAAGTTCCAGCAGCAGAATACAACCCCATGGAATTTATTCATACCAATGTCCTTGGTGCAGAGAATGTAATTCAGGCTTGCTTGGATACTGATGTCAAGCGAGTGGTAGCTTTGTCTACCGATAAAGCAGCAGCACCAATTAATTTGTACGGGGCAACTAAACTATGTTCAGATAAATTATTTATTGCAGCAAATAATATTAAGGGTAAACGGGAACTGAGTTTTAGTGTAGTACGCTATGGCAACGTTATGGGTTCTCGTGGTTCAGTAATTCCTTTTTTCCTGAAGAAGCGCCATGAAGGGGTGATTCCAATTACTGATGCAAACATGACACGGTTTAATATCATGCTGCAAGAGGGAGTGGAAATGGTGCTGTGGACGATTGAGAATGGTGTGGGAGGGGAGATATTTGTGCCAAAGATTCCTTCCTACCGAATTACTGATGTAGCCAAGGCTATTGCCCCAAATTGTGAACATCGGATTGTTGGTATCCGTCCTGGGGAGAAAGTCCATGAAGAAATGATTACCAGTGCTGATTCCTTGACAACGGTAGATTTGGGCAAGTATTATGCAATTTTGCCCATAACTAACAGTTACAATATAGAATCATATTGCGATCGCATGAACGCCACCCCAGTAAAACCAGGATTTAATTATAATTCCGGTGAAAACAGTCAGTTTCTGACCGTAGAGGAGCTTCGGGAGTTAATTCAAACTCATGTAGATCCAAATTTTCGGGTTTGAGTAATATATCAGCTATCAACACCGGGCTTGTTAAAAAAATTTAATTTTATTGTGGTTTATTGTGGCATTTATCAATCTCTTGAGAAAAACTCAAACAAAATGGTTAACCCCATTTAAAATCTTCAGTACCCCGTCCTATCAGCAAATTCGGTTAACAATAAACCCGAACAAAAAGTTACTACTTTTGTCCTTTACCAG
Organism: Aphanizomenon sp. CS-733/32; assembly: GCF_028330045.1. NCBI lineage: Bacteria > Bacillati > Cyanobacteriota > Cyanophyceae > Nostocales > Aphanizomenonaceae > Aphanizomenon > Aphanizomenon sp. CS-733/32. Next base: position 2,287 of record NZ_JAQMSE010000240.1, on the reverse strand, counting down.
TAACCTACTAGCTGCTTCTTTAGAAACCGCCACCTTGGGGGTAATTTTTTTAGCTCTAGGGGTTCTAGAGTCTCATAAACTCCCTCACTTACCCAACCAAATAGCGTCCACATTTCCCTGGTTAGCTCAAAAATGGACTGGGGAGAGCCAAACAATTTTTTTAGTCCTCATTGCCTTAGCAGTAGGGTTGCAATTAACACGCAGCCTCATGGACTATGTAAGTAAAGTAGCTACTGGAGATTTGACAGCCCGGATTCAAGCCCAGATGACAGAAACAATCTTTGCCCGGATTATTAGTCTGAGCTTTCCCTGTGCCAGTCGCTATAAAGTGGGAGACTTAACCGCCCATGTCGGTCAAGCAGGTAGCACAATTGACCTACAAATGAGGAATTGGAATGGGCTACTGACGGGAGTGTTTTTAGTCCTAGCCTACTCAGTCACAGTCCTAGCAATTTCCGTGCCTCTGTCAGCAGTTGCAGTGTTATTGTTTATGGTTTTGGTGTTTGTTCAACGTTGGTTACTGCCCCGCATTCGTGCCACCTCAGTGAAACTTTCCCATGCCCAGGTAGATGTTTCTAAAGACATGGTGGAAAATATCCAAGCCCTGCGAGTGGTGCATACCTTTGGTCGTCAAGCCGAGACAATTGAACGAGTAAGATCCCTACAGCAGGAAGTTCTAGGCTTTTTACAGCGCCAAGTGCGGTTAATGTCCATTACCAGCCCCCTGAATAATAGCTTAACGATTTTAGTGGTTGCTGTTTTGTTGACAGCGGGTTCACTGCTGCTGCGGCGAGAACAGTCGGCAGTGTTGCCATCTCTAGCTACCTTTATTTTGGCACTAAATCGCCTGTCTATGCAGATGCAGGGAATAGCCGGAACAATGCAGCAGTTGGCGGAAAACTCAGGACGGATGTTACGCATAGATGAAATTTTATACACAAAAGACAAAGAGTTTACTCGTTCTGGCGGCGCGGAATTCACCGGACTTAAATCCGCTATCAGCTTTACTGAAGTATCCCTCCACTATGATGGAACTACCAGCCCATCTCTGGTCAATGTGTCATTTAAATTACCGAGAAATTCAGTCACAGCCTTGGTGGGGGAGTCTGGGGCTGGTAAGTCATCAATCGCAGATTTGCTGATTGGCCTATATGAACCCACATCAGGGCAAGTCTTAGTAGACGGATTGGCTTTACAATCCTATAGCTTAGAAAGCTGGCGCAAGGGGCTGGGAGTGGTTAGTCAGGATACCTTTATCTTTAACCAGAGTATCTTAGAAAATATCCGCTACGGATTGCCCCAAGCAACGACAGATGAAGTGCGAGATGCTGCTCATTTAGCTCAAGCTGATGGGTTTATCTCCTCTCTCCCCCAGGGTTATGATACGGTAGTGGGGGAGCGGGGCTATCGGCTTTCAGGTGGGCAAAGACAACGGATAGCACTGGCACGGGCAATTTTAATGCAGCCGGAGATATTGATTTTAGATGAGGCTACCAGTGCTTTAGATAGTCAGTCAGAGCGATTGGTACAGGAAGCATTAAATCAGTTTGAGCGCGATCGCACCGTGTTAGTTATTGCTCACCGTCTTTCTACTATTGTCCGTGCCGACCAAATTATAGTCCTAGAAAAAGGACAAGTGGTGGAACAGGGCAATCACCAGGAGTTATTGGAACTAGATGGGAAATATGCCCACTATTGGGCGCTGCAATCAAGAGAGAAATAAAGCAATACTATTCACTTCTTTTAGTAACAGTAAAATCACTTATGGATAGCACAAAACGTCAATACTACGCCTTAGTTGCGCAAGCTAGGGAAATTTACAAAAACTCAGGTAATGTTTCCTCTTTTTTGAGAAATTCATTAAGCTTAGAGACAAATACGCCGGAAATCATAGAAATCTCTTATGATTTACAGGCGGGGAGTTATATTGAAAATATTAGCAAAAACTACGATCATCATCATAAATACTGTTCTGAGATTGCCAGCCACATAGACAAATATTTAAATAAAGGAGATTCTTTGATTGAAATCGGCTGCGGAGAAGCAACAACAATGCTTGGTGTTTTTCAGAAACTTAACCAGAAACCCAGTAAATTTTTTGGCTTTGATATTTCTTTGAGTCGAATTAAAGTTGGTATTGATTTTTGGTTTAGCTTAACCGACAGAAGCCCCACGTCTCACTCTTAGGAGCGTGGGATGAATGGCGCGTGAGTTGACGACAGTTCCCTGACTAATGTGCGTAGCACGAAGGAAGGGAACATGGAGGAAACGAACACTTTCTTATTCT
>NZ_JAQMSE010000239.1:0-4002 GCF_028330045.1 Aphanizomenon sp. CS-733/32 | reverse complement strand
ACTACACCTACTTTTTTATAATAACATAAAATCAATATTTTGTTCGTTTCGTCGCTGTAGCCTTCTTTGTTTTCGCTACGCTCAAATACAATTTGGGCTACGCAACTCAACTCACGCGCATTCATCCCACGCTCCTAAGACTGAGACGTGGGGCTTCTGCTGATTAAGCTAAAAATTGATAAAAAAAATCATAGCCTCTTAATATATACTGAAAAGTCAACTAAATTAAGATAGAGCGCGAAAAATTAGCCATTATGTACGACTGCATTATCGTTGGCGCAGGTCCTGCCGGGGGAACAGCAGCATATCATCTAGCCAAAAAAGGGCGCTCAGTTTTAATCCTAGAAAAGGAATCCCTACCCAGATATAAGCCCTGTGGCGGTGGTGTGTCACCTAGCGTAGCTCAATGGTTTGACTTTGACTTTAGCCCTGCTATCTCTACTAAAGCTGACTCTTTGCGCTTTACCTGGCAATTAGGCGATCCCGTAGAAGCAAAAATTGACACCGAAGAACCCGTTTGGATGGTGCGGCGGGATATTTTTGATCATTTCCTGATCCAACAAGCTCAAAATCAAGGGGCTGAACTACAAGACAAAACAGAAGTTAAAGAAATTGAATTTAAAACCGATGCTTGGCAAGTTACCACAGCCACAGGAATAGTCACTAGTCGTTATCTCGTCGCCGCCGATGGTGCAAAAGGTCCAATGGCTAAATGGCTAGGTTTTAAAGACCGCAAACGCCTTCTATGTGGAGCATTAGAAGCTGAAGTCGCAGCCGATGTCCCCAACAAAAATATAGCTCACTTCGAGTTTGGTTTAATTAAAAATGGTTATGCTTGGAATTTCCCCAAAGATGATGGTCATTCCCTTGGTGTTGGTACATTTGTGGGTGGCGCACCTCAAGACTTTAAGAAAATTCTGGATGAGTACGCTCAATCCTTTAATCTAGATGTTAAAAATAGCAAACAGTACGGTCATCCTATCAGCTTGTGGGATGGAAACCAAAAACTCCATACCCAAAATGCAGTTTTAGCTGGAGAAGCAGCTTGTGTAGTTGACCCCTTTACCGCCGAAGGTATTCGTCCCTCTATTTTTAGCGCCGTTCTCGCCGCAGGATTTATTCACGATGCTTTAAGTGGTGATATTAACGCTTTAGAAAACTATACCAATGCCATTAATGAACAATGGGGAAATGATATGGCTTGGGCGCAAAAACTAGCAGGGGCATTTTATCGCTTCCCCGGTATTGGCTACAAAGTTGGTGTTAAACGTCCTTCTAGCGTTCAAATCATGGGTAAAATCCTCTGTGGAGAATTGCGCTATGGTGATGTCGCTGATCGCGCCTTAAAGCGATTAATTCCTGGTTTTGGTTGATAAGCTGTTGTGCATTTAGTTTGTATAATTCTAGCGGGCAAGATGCCCGCACTACAAAGTTCAAGTAAATTATGGTTATCAAATTTAGCTGCGTAACAGCTTACAGCAGGAGTCAGGAGTCAGGAGTTTATAAACAAGAAACAAAAAAATATCTTTCATGAACTCCTAAACTTCATTATTAATATCGGAATGTTCCTCAACTATAGTTAATTTTGTATGATCTTCTTGATCATTATTCCATTGATCTAACACATCTTTAATTAATACTTCTTGTACCCAAATTTTGGCAACAACGGTAAGAGGAAGTGCTAAAAATAATCCTAAAAATCCAAAAAAGGTCACAAAAAATAACTGAGAAATTAAAGTCACAGCGGGTAGTAAAGATACTTGATGAGCCATGACTACAGGTGTGATAAAATTACTTTCAGTCTGTTGAATAATAAAGTAGAGAACGAACACAGCAACAGCTTTCCAGGGATTATCCAAAAGAGCGATCGCCATTGCTGGGACTACACTCATAGTCGGACCCAAATTAGGAATTAAATTCATAAATCCGGCTAACACACCCAAAGCCAGCGCAGCTTTTACACCCAAAATTGATAACCCCACCAAGCTCATCAACCCAACTACAAACACTCCAATAGAAGCACCAGTCACCCATCCCTCTAAGGAAACTTCGCACTGTTCTATAATTCCTACCACCCGCCGCCGATAAAAGGAGGGAAATATGCGAACAAATACCTTTTGATAAGCATCGGGATTAACTAATAACATTCCTGTTAAAACCAGGACTAATAAAATTTTCAGAACAACTTCTAACGAGCCAGAAACAAAAGCAAAAGAGTTACCTAACAGGCGATTAAATAGCGGTTGAGCTTGTGCAATTAAACTATTTAGATCCGGTATATAAGGTAATAATTGTTCAGGAATATGACTTCTTTGGACATCAATCCAACTATTCAACCGCCCAAATCCTTGGGGAACTCGATAAGTGAGTTCATGAAATTGCTGGACAAAAGGTGGGACAATTAACCAGAAAAAACAGACAACACCACCAAAGAAAATCACCACAGCTAATAAAACTGCTAATCCCCGTTTTATTCCTAAACTTTGAAAGCGTCGCGCGAGACGATTTAAAGTCGTCGCTAACACAACCGCCGCAAATATTAATAGCAAAACGTCACGAAGTTGCCAAAATATATATAAAGATATAACTAAAGCAATTAAGCCTATCCATTGACCAAGATTCACAAGCAAGACTCCCAGCTTGGTAAAATGCTTTTTGATGACAATGCAGTTAGATTAGCTGATTTTAGCAACACTGACTATATTTTTTTTGTTAATTTTGCTTTTGTCTTGGTATTCGCCACAGGAGAACAGTGGCCATAATTATAGTTGGTGATAAAATCATAATCAGCACATTTGTCACCGTTGCTGGAATCCCTAAAAAGGGAGCAGCATATTTAATTAATACCGATAGCAAAGTCGAAAATAATAGCAGCTTCAGCAAAAATCCCAATTGATTTTCCATAACAGTGCGGGGAATACATAATTTTATAGGGTATATACCAAATCATAACTGAAAGTAAAGATACTAATCTCTCCTCTGGGTGTAGGTAGAGGATTCAAAGGTACTGACGGAAGCGATAAATCACAGCGAGAATATAACAAAGCTAATTGTAAAATAGATGACAAACCATATCCAGAAAGCCGATTTGTAGCCTCCGTACTGTACGAACACTTTAAATTAGATGGAATCATATTCATTGGTACTGTTAAATCAATGTGGGAAGAAGTTTATCGCTTTTTCTGTGAAAAAATCATATAACAATGGATGAAGATTATTGGTTTAATTTGGCTTATCATGACAATTATTTTTGCTCGTAGTGCTATTTGCTGTGGTGTATTATGTTTATTTATTAGCTGTTGGAGTTCTAAGCGATCGCTATCTTTTAAATTTAAGATTTTAGGAGCTAATATAGTCATACCCTGATTCCTTGAACTACGTATTTAAAGCGTTATTCACCTAATTGCTATTCTATCACTAATCTGGTATATCTATTTCCGCCAAGCTGTACTGGTACAACACGGCGTAAATAAACCAACCATTCTAAATCGTTAAAAAGCCTATACTGTCTTCGTTTTGACTTTTGACTTTTGACTTCCGCCCTGCGGTACTAGTCCATTCAGAATGATTGCTTTAACTACTTCGCCTGTATTTACTTTCTCTCTACTATCTACTAAGAATATTTCATTGACTTTTTCTACTATTTCTATTTCATCTATTATTCCTAAGTGATCTAAGTTTTTACTCTCAAATTCTTTTTTTTGGTAATTCATATTTTTTGGTATTTTGATTTCATTCAGACTCATTTTCTCATTTTTTCTTCTGAATTTATTATCAATACCTTATTACAGCGGTTTCCGCTCTTATGAGGTACAGAGTTGAATCATGAAACTCTTGTGGTGCGGGCATCTTGACCGCTAGATAGGGTTTGCTGAAAAAGTTATCTGTGAGGGTTAGGAGTCAGGAGTCAGGAGTCAGGAGTCAGGAGGAAGAATTAGAAAGATATAAGAATAGTCTCAAATTCCAGAAAGTGATAGGTTTTTAATGGTTTCAATGCTTATT
>NZ_JAQMSE010000238.1:0-43605 GCF_028330045.1 Aphanizomenon sp. CS-733/32 | reverse complement strand
CTTTCAATTATCTTGACGACGAGGATTGGTTTAATCTATTCTTTCAAAGTATTATTTTTTCTCGGTTCAGTTGCTTGGGAGTCGTTTCTTTCTCTTCGGCACTTATCTAACATATCAATCCTTCCTTTTTCTGTCAAGGGGGTTGAGAAATATTTTTTTGAGGAGGTGGGTAAAACCAGAGGCTATCTCCAGCTAAGGGCTTTATATGGCAAGGGTTAAACGGATTTCGATAATTTCAAATATCTACTGGGTGTTGCCCATAATAAGGTAGAGCTTCTGACCAATGGGGATTTTTTCCTTGCTGCCAATCTAAATAGGCTAATTCCAAAATGCTGTTGACGGTGGCTGCTAAGTGAGATGTGGCTGATATTAACTGATTGGTATGCCAATTAGTTAGGGTTTCTTGCCATGCAGACGGGGTGAATAATGTATCTGATAATAGGGCTGTAATGCCCGAATTATCAGGGTTAGGTTGATAAATAGCACCAAAAATTTGTCCCCGTTGTGCTGGCATTTCTACGGCAATTATGGGATGTTGGCAGTTTCTTTGGGATTTATGGGCTTGCCAAGCTACTGCGGCTAGGGTGGAAACTGTAAATACTGGAATGTTTAGCTGTTGTGATAGTGTGCGTGCGGTGACGACTCCGATGCGAGTTCCTGTGAAACCACCAGGTCCTTGGGCTACGGCGATAAGTTCTAGGTCTGCCCAGGTTCGTGGTTTAATTACTTCAACTAGATATTGATGAATGTGACTGGATAGGTCACGCCCTAAGTTCCAAACTTGAGATTGGGGATAGTCTGCAAAGTTGCTAATTGCTAAACCGAGTTCTGGTGTGGTGGTGTGCAATGCTAAAGCGTATTTATCGGGTAAGATATGTTTGATTATGGTTGTCAAGGTAAATGCAAATGTATTTTTCTGCTAAATAATACAGCATAATTCAGAAGTTAAAGGTGAAATCACCTCATTTTTGGGCTTTTACTCTTTTGCCGCTGGAAAATACCAATTAAATGTGATTGAACCACGAAGAAGCGAAGGACACGAAGAAAGAAGGAAAGAAAGAGAATAATTGGAAGTTAATGGAGTTTGTCAGAATTTGTGTTGCTGATTTTGGCTGTAAATACTCAGCAACATCTCAGAATTTAGTCTAATTAGGTGGGGACTAATTCACCTGGACGCAATTTAGACCATTTACCTGTTTCTTGTTTGAAGCTGAGACAACCGACAACATCCCATTCCATTTCAATTATTTCGCCTTGTGTGCGAATATTGACGTTGATGGCAGGTTCGTTGGGGTCAAAATCTGGTGTTTCTGTCAGGTGAGGCTGTTGGTGCTGGGTTTCTACGGCGTTGTAGGTGACGCAGCGGTCTACATAGTGGCAATTCACGCAAATACACATAATAGAACCAACTTTGGGAAGCTTTATAGTTAATGTAGCTTAATGCAAAATAATCGGCATTAGTTACTAGGTTGATTTTTATGACAATGGATAAATTAGTTGCTGCTCGTTTAGCTGCCAAAAATTGGCCTTTTAGTCTGAAATATTTGCCACAACCTGTTTATATGGTGGGTGGTGCGGTACGTGATGCGATTTTGGGTAGGGTTCGGGAATATGTGGATTTAGATTTTATTATTCCAGGGGATGCGGTGAAGGTAGCTAGGAAGATTGCTCAACGTTATCAAGCTGGTTTTGTGTTACTTGATGCTGAAAGAAAAATTGCCCGTGTGGTGTTTCCTAATGCTACGGCTGATTTTGCTCAACAAGAGGGGGAAAGTTTAATTACGGATTTGCATAGAAGGGATTTTACTATTAATGCGATCGCCTATAATCCCCATACTCAAGAAATTATTGATCCATTGGACGGCTGTAAGGATATAGAGTCTGAACTGTTACGGATGATATCACCTGTAAATCTACAAAATGATCCTTTGCGGTTAATGCGGGCTTATCGTCAAGCTGCCCAACTTGGGTTTACTATTGAACCAGCTACTCAAAAGACAATTCGCAGGTTAGCAACCAGTATTAGTCAGGTAGCAGTGGAACGGATACGGGTAGAAATTGGTTATTTATTGGCAAGTTCTCAAGGGACATTTTGGTTAAATACTGCTTGGAAAGATGGTGTTTTGACTAGTTTCTTTAAGAACGCAACTGATAAAAGTTTTATTAAATTGGCTGCTGTTGATCAAGCTGCTGCTTTAATTAGCCAATGTTGGCATGATTTAGGAGAAGAATTAGGCAATTATGTGCGAGGAACTGTGAAAACTTCTTGGTTAACTACTGCTAAACTGGCTTGTCTTGTAGACTTAAACCCGGAAATTGCCGAAGTTGAATTACAGGAACTTACCTATAGTCGGGCAGAAATTCGGGCTGTGACAACGGGATTAAGAATGTTTTCGGAAATAAAGGCGATACATAAGCCTTTGCGAAAACAGTATTTTCTCTTTCGGGAAATGGGAATTTTATTTCCGGCTGTGTTGGTATTAGCTTTAGCCAATGATATTGTAGCTAGGGGAATATTTGACGAAAGTATGCTATTTATATATGAACCTTTAATTAAGCGTTATCTTGACAAAAACGATGTGGTTGCACACCCTATTCCTTTACTCAATGGTAAGGAAATGATGAGGGCGTTAAACATTCCCGCTTCACCACTGGTAGGTGAATTATTAATGGAGGTTGGTGTTGCTCAAGCTGAGGGGAAAATTTCTACAGTAGAAGCAGCGATAGAATTTGCCAGAAATTTAGTCAAAAACTAAATTTGCTATACTCACTTTTGAGTTGTTTAATTTTTATGGAGTAGGGAATGAGTCTGATTTGGCAGGCTGATTTTTATCGTAGTCCGCTACAAAATGTTGAAGGGCAAATGCTATGGGAGTTATTAGTTTGTGATGAAACTCGCAGTTTTGAGTTTACAGCAAGTTGTCTCCAGTCCCAGGCTAATTCTACTTGGCTTGTCCAACAATTACAATTAGCGGGTAAGGACAAGTTACCAGATTTAATTCAAGTATTTCGGACTCAGTCTTTAAGTTTAATGACAATTGCGGCAAATAATTTAGGAATTCGGGTTGAAGCTAGTCGGAGAACTTTGGCTCTAAAACAGTGGTTAGCAGCGAAACAATATCCTGTAATTGTAGATAAACTACCTCCATTACCATTATCGGAAAATCTATGGGGGGAAGAATGGCGGTTTGCGACGATTCCATCGGGTGATATTGTGGATGAGTTTGCAGAACGGCCAATTCCTTTTTTGCAAATACCAGAATTTCTCAAACCAATTAATCTGGGTTTGGCTTCAACAGTACCTATACCTGGTGTAGTGATTTATGGTGGGAGAAAATCTATGCGGTTGGCGCAATGGTTAAAGGAAAGTCAGCCCGTTTCATTAAACTACATCGCTGGTGCGCCTGATGGGTTAGTATTAGAAGCTGGTTTAGTAGATAGGTGGGTGTTGGCGACTTTTACTGATGAGGAGGTGACTGCTGCGGGTAAATTGTATCAAGAGAGAAAACAACTAAGTCGGGGATTGCATTTTTTATTGGTGCAACCAGATGATTCGGGAATGACTTATAGTGGTTTATGGTTATTGCAAGATGAAGATTAAAAACTGATGCTTGTTATATTTTGTTGCTGAGGACAAGCCTACTGAAGTATGAAAATTGATGTATAATCAGAGTCCTGGGTGTTAGTAATTATTTATATGGGAACTTGGCAAGTTAACCAAATGTCTGCATAATTATTAAAGAAATCATAACTTAGTCAAGTTTTCTTGACCTTTTAAACGAAATTAGATCAATAAACGTGTAGTCGAGATATTCAGTTAATTCATGTAAGCTAGAAGCAAATGAGCGAAATTAGTCAACGCAGGGTTGTTATTGGTGATGTACATGGACACTATGAATGTTTGATGTTGCTGTTGGAGAAAATAGCCCCCACATCAGAGGATCAAGTATATTTTTTGGGAGACTTAATTGATCGTGGTCCAAAAAGTGCCGATGTTGTTGAGTTTGTTAAAGAAAATGATTACCATTGTTTGCTAGGTAATCATGAGCAGATGTTATTGAATATAATGACTGGTAAGAATGGTGCGTCTACAAATATGCAAACGTGGTTATATAGTGGAGGACAGGCTACCATTGCTAGTTACCAATCGGCAACAATTCCGAAACAACATCTAGATTGGTTTGAGAGTTTGCCCACATATTTAGATTTGGGAGATGTTTGGTTAACTCACGCAGGTGTTGATCCAAAAAAGAGTGTGCAAGAACAGACGGCGGAAGAACTATGCTGGATTAGGGATGAGTTCCATCGGATAGAGCAACCATATTTTGCAGATAAGTTGATTATAGTTGGTCATACTATAACTTTTACTTTACCTGGTGTAGCTCCTGGTAATTTGGCACAGGGGCAGGGATGGTTAGATATTGATACTGGTGCTTATCATCCCCGTAGCGGGTGGTTGACAGGGCTGGATATTACGAATAAGTTGGTTTATCAGGCTAATGTGTTCAATAGGTCTGTACGGACTATGGACTGGGAAGAGGTAATGACAATTGTGCAGCCACAAGAGTTCGCAGGTAGCCGCCGTCATAGAAAACGAGAATAATTATGGCAAAAATGCTCTCATTTTGCTTTGATAAACGGGATTATCTAAGCCATAGTTTTGACGGCTGGGTTGATTGTTAATCTGATTTTGCAGAGAGATGACGCGATCGCTGGCTCCTGGATGTGTACTTAAAAATGCAGGTACGGAACTACTTCCTTGTAGCTTTTTCATGAAAGAAACCATTGCTGACTGAGCATAACCAGTGCGGGTGATGTTTGCTAATCCTCTTTTATCAGCATCAAATTCGTCCTGGCGACTACGGGGAAGATTCAGGGCGAGTTGCACACCAATGCCTACGGCTTTACTTTTATCTAAACCTGATACTGAAGCTACACCACTGGCTATAGCTCGTTGTCGCATTTGTTTAATTAAATGTTTGCCTTCGATATGTCCCATTTCATGAGCTAATACACTGGCAAATTCGGCTTCATTGTCTGCTGTTTTTAACAAACCTGTATTCACATAAATAAAACCACCGGCGGTTGCAAAGGCATTAACAGCAGGATCTTCGACTACTTGAAAAGTATAAGGAATGTTTGGACGAGTGCTATTAGCTGCTAAACGTCTACCGATTTGTTCAACATAACTGTTTAGTTGTGAATTACGAGAAATTCTGACTTCTTGCTGTATTTCTTGGTTCATTTGCTGACCCAGATCAACTTCCTGGCGATCGGATATATTAGATAGGTTCAATATTTGGGTGACTTGTGGGACTATACGGATCAGATCGCCAAAACCTATAGCTTTACTTAATAATGGTGTACCTAAGCAAATCATCACAGCAACACTTACAGAAATGAACGGATACAAACAGCGCCGCTGCCACAAACGATAATTTGTCCAAATTCCTTGCGAGTTAATCATGATTCAGTTATATGAGATTGGTGTAACAACTTAAAATCAGAGGACGAATTTTCAGGTTACTAAGTTGCATTTCCAACTTCAGATAGTGCAAATAGTCAATTCAAATAACTTACTGCTACTATGATCCTGAAGCCCCTGCAATCATGATAAACTGTCGCATAACCATAATGTCTAGTTTCTGTCAATTCTGATGCAGTGATCAAGATTGTGAATCACTGGAAAAAACTTGTCAGTACGATCAATTACTTAGCTGAAAACTCAACTGCAACTTATCCAAACCTGATTATGGCTATTTTAGATTCTAAAGGTCGCTTGTTCGGTAAAATTAACCTATTAGATTTAGGGGCTGCATTAGTAATTTTGCTAGTGATAGTGGGTATCTTTATTTTCCCTGGTACTTCTGGGTCTGTGGCTCAAGTCGGTGCGAAAACAGTACCCATTGAGGTAGACTTACTGGTACGTGGACTCAATATTCGTAATCCTCAACAATTAATTAAAGAAGGATTTACAAAAGGTGGTAAAACTAATGTGATTATCCGTAATCAACCCTATGGTCAGATTGGGATTAAGTCGGTTGAGCAGTTAGAGAGAACACTGACAATTGGTCAACCAGATGGTTCTGTGAAAGAATTACCAGATCCTAGAAAAATTAACTTTAGTACGGATTTTCTCCTGACTTTAGAAGGACAAGCTACAGTTACTAAGGATGGGCCTGTTCTTGGTAATAGCAAGGTGAAAATTGGAATGCCTTTTGAATTAGAAGGTTTTAACTATAACTTCAATGCGTCTGTAATTGATATTCGATTGCAGGATAAATAGCATTTTGTTTAAGGCAGGACTTACGCAACTGGCACATTGGCTAGGGTGCGTCAGATATCAACAATCTGTTTATTTGCAGGATTTATGCAGTCTGACACACCCTACAACAAATTTTTACTGTGACACTTGCGTAAGTCCTATAAGGGTGAAGTTGTCCTGATTTCATCCTGTAGATTGGTAAAAAATATCTATTTATAATTTTGTAATCAAGTAGGTAAATACTGTGGCACAGGCTTCGTCTTCTTGGCGACAATTAATTAATCAAGTTTCAGAAATTCAGATCAAGATTCCCAAAAATCAGGTTTTTAAACATTTCTCTGAACCTGGGGTTTTGTTGGGATTATTGACAATTATTGTGGCTATGCTACTTTGGAGTTGGCAATTGCTGTTAGCTCTGGTGGTGGGTATTGGAATGATGGTATTTACTTATTCAGTGCAAAAATGGAATTGGCAATTGCGCTGGTTAGAAATACGTAAGTTGATGAGTAGCACTAATAGTAGGTTAGCTTATGCGATCGCTAGTGGTGGTATTGCGACTGTGATAACTTACATGGCTTCAGCTATTTGGGTTGATGCTCCTAGTCATTGGTTGGCTGCTGGTGCTATTGTTCAAGGTTTGGGAACGCTATTAACTTTAATTTTGCTGGTGTGGCAAATATTCAGTTTTCAAGGAAATCGAGAGGAAGATTATCTTGATAAATTATTGAACAATTTAACGGCAAAGGATTCTTTAAAACGGTTGCTTTCTATCCGTCAACTCAATAAACTGATTACCCGTCAGCAAGTTGATGCAGCAATGCAGGAAGATATTGGGGAATGTTTACAACTATTACTGAGTCAGGAACAAGAAGTAGTGATTCGGGAAGCTGCTTTGGATTGTTGGCAAAATTTAACTGGGTTGCAAGTGCTAAAGCCTATTCAGACAAAGGTATTTATGCCTGTATCAGCCAAAGTGAAGAACAAAGTTGTTGTAGATTGAACTACAGCAAATTGTCATCAAACCTGGAACAAGAACCCCACCCCCAACCCCCTCCCCGCAAGCGATGAGGGTGCTAAGATATACCTTATATGATTGGAAATTGCTGTAAGTAGGTGAATACAATAAAACCAAACTCTGTAAATAAACGTAAAATCACCCAAAACCTCTTTAATCTTGCATGAGTGCCTTTTGCCTCTTGCATTGCCATAACGACAATTTTCAACGCCAACCTACTTAATGGTTCTATTTTGTATTTTTAGTTGGGTTATTTTGCTTTAATTCTTCTTTGAGGACTTGCTGGTAAATTTTGGGTAAGGAACCACTAACAGAATTATTTTCTATCCCGTATCCTAAACTTGTCCATGTGGGGGAGAGTTTTCGGAGAACGTCATTTAATTTTTGTTGCTGTAATAGCTTAGGGATATTTACACCCCAAACTTTTGCATCATTTAACCAACGGTAAACTACGACATCCTGATATTCGGCTTCAAAACTATAATTAGTCCAAAACATCATTTTGGTGGGGTTTGGATGATAACGAGGAGCAATGTGATACCACGTAGTATTAATAATTTGATATCTACCTGCGGCTGTGGAACAGTTGCCTGTATTCGGACCTGTGACTATGGTGACACATTTTTGAGGATGACGGCTGAGATCATTAACTTGTTCACCACCATATAAGAGAGAGTAGGGACGATTACCACTGGCTTCGCTGGCGGATATTGTTCGCATTAATGCCCGAATATAAGGGTCTCCACCTTTCATGACTAAGGGAGGCTGTTTTCTGGTAAATATGGGTTCGGGGGATAATTGTATATCCCCAAAAATATACCACTGAAACAGGTACACAAAGCCCAAAAGTGAGGCGATGGGAGCGATGAGTTTTTCTACACCTTTAAGTTCAAAGTTTTTCAGAATTTAACTCCTTGTAGTTGTTTCTTGGGACTAATAAGAAAAAGTTAACTTTTTTATTTCAGAAGCTTGATAAGCTCAGTAATACTGCTATGATGACGGTATTTCGGTATTTAGCTACAATATCAATTATTGAATGACTGTGAATTGGTGACACCTAAATTTACCATTTTTCTAGTTGTTGACTGACTGTACATAATCAGTTCATGCTGTTTGTGTAAAGTTAATGACAACTTGTTGAAATTTTCGTGAACATTGAATTTTGATGCGAAAAAGCTTCCCTGAAGCGGGAATGATGAATATAGACAAACTTTAAAATATACAAAAAACAAATTTATGGTTACAAACAATAGTAAATACCAGGCATGGAAAGTAGCAGATGAGACTGAAAAACAAGAAGCTTATCTAAGTGCAACTAAATTTTATGGTAATTATCAAGATGCTATGAAAATGTATGCTCCGGTGGAGCAGGTAGAGGAGTATTTTAACACTCACTCTTCCTGGTTTGGTCGTTGTGCAGAACCGATGAAGGTGAGCCGGATAGGGGAAAATAGTTATGCTTTGGCGGTGGGTAAGTTTGGTGCTTTTGGTTACGATGTAGAACCGAAGATTGGCTTGGAGTTATTAAAATACCAAGATCATCAATTCCAAATCCGAACTATTCCGGTACCTGATTATCAGTCGCCTGGTTATGAGGTAGATTATAAATCATCAACACGATTGATAGGTAATTTAGATGGGGTGACGCGGGTAGAATGGGAGTTGGATTTGGTGGTTGAGTTGGAGTTTCCCAGATTTATTCAGCGATTACCCTATTCGTTAATTCAGTCTACAGGCGATCGCATCCTGAATCAAATTGTCCGTCAAGTTTCCCGTCGTCTCACACACAAGGTACAAAGAGATTTTCATCAATCTCTGAATATACCTTTTCCGCACAAGAAAAACAGGTAATAACAGTCTAAAGTATTGTTATCAGTGGGTTAATTTCCAAAAAAGATTTAGATGTAGCATCAATGGTTAAAGTATTGGGATTAGCTGGGTTGCCATTAACGAGTAATTTCCCGCAGAGGCGATCGCTAAATGAGTTAATATGATAGAAGCGAAAGTAACAGGCCAAAAAGCTATGGTTACAATATCTTATGAATATCAAAATCTGCCCACAGCAGAAGACTTACCCGACAGCGACGAAACCCCAGTGGATAATGAACTCCAAAATGATATTCCCAATCTATTGTTAAATTTATTGAAATGGATTTGGGGCGATCGCCAAGATTGGTTCTGGGGAGTAGATATGTGTGTTTACTATGAACCAAACACAGAAGAACCAGCAAAATCTAAATCAGTTGTTCCCGATGGATTTTTAGCTTTAGGAGTGGAGAGAGTCAAAAATGAAGGGGGTAGATTAAGTTATTTATTATGGGAAGAAAAAGTATTACCAATTTTGGTATTGGAAGTAGTTTCTCATAAATATAATGGCGAATATGATAGCAAGTTGTTAGAGTACCAAGATTTAGGGATTTTATATTATTTGATTTACAATCCCTTGAGTGGAAGAAGAGGATTGTATAAAAAACATCAGTCTTTAGAAGTTTATAAATTGGTAGATAGCAAGTATGAATTAGTCCCATCGGTTGCTCTGTTACCAGGAAATGGTAAAGTGGTCTGGATGCCGGAAATAGAGCTAGGAATTGGTTGTGAGCAGGGAAATCAAGGCAGTTGGCAACGAGAGTGGGTTTATTGGTATGATCGCTCTGGGATGAGGTATCCCACTGCTGAGGAACGGGCTGACAATGCTCAAGAATTGATTCAACAAGAACGTGCTGCTAAAGAAGAAGCTGAGGCGATCGCTCTTCAAGAACGACAACAAAAGGAAAAACTGGCAGGGTACCTGAAAACCTTGGGTATTAATCCTGACGAAATCCCATAGATGTCTTGAAAAAAAGCGCTCTCTACTTGCTTCAATAAGATGGGATCTACTTGCAGCAGTGCTTACGCTATTGCTTTTTGTCACATCGTAGAAATCTGCGGTTAGGACTATGTTAAACTAAGAAAAACAAATTAAGGCGATGAAGTTGCTATGGTATTAACAAAACCAATCATTGCACCACCAACTACATCTGAACACGATCAAATCACACTCCCCGACCATACACAACTGCCAGATTCAGATGGAACTTTTGTGAAAAATTTTCAGGAACTACCCCAAAGTATAATTCTCACAACTTCTATAGAACCAATTTTACAAAAACTACACCCTGACGGACGATATTGTATTGGACAGGATAGCGGTATTTATTGGCGAATCACAGAATCACCAGTTAGAGGCGCAGAAGCGCCGGATTGGTTTTATGTTCCCCATGTTGCTCCTTTATTAGCAGGAGTATATCGTCGTTCTTATGTAATGTGGAAGGAAATTGTTGCTCCATTAATTGCCATTGAATTTGTCTCTGGTGATGGTTCAGAAGAAAGAGACAGGACATCATTATATGATATTGATGAACAAACTGGAGAACCAAAGAAAGCTGGTAAATTTTGGGTATATGAACAAGCAATTCGCATTCCTTTTTATGCTATTTACGAGGTAGAAAAATCATCGGTTGAGGTCTATCATCTTGTAGATGGTAAGTATGAGAAAATGCCAGCTAATGAACGAGGACATTATCCGATTCCACCAATGGGGGTAGAGTTGGGGATTCAACAAGATACAGAAATACCTTGGTTACGTTGGTGGACTAGAGATGGTGAGATGTTGTTAACTGGCAATGAACGGGCGGATCAACAACAACAAAGGGCAGATGAGCAACAGCAAAGGGCAGATGAGGAACAGCGAAGGGCAGACCAGGAGCGCCAACAAAAAGAAAAATTAGCGGCTCATCTAAAATCTATCGGTGTTAATCCTGATGAAATTCTGTAGAGGATGTTTTAAAAGTTGATGGCGACTAGAAGTCGCTACTACACAAGCAAAGTCCACCTACGTGGACTAATGAGAAATCAAAGGTTTCAAACCCACGCAGGTGGGTTTCGTCTGTATAGCCGCGACTTCTAGTCGCCAGGGTTGGTTATCTAAGGACTGACAACTGGGCGCAGGCCCTGCGCCCCTACTGATAATTGACAATCTAAGCTTTCGTGAGAATTCTTTGGATGATTTCGACACCAGAGAGTGCTTGCCAGATGAAAAGCCCCAAAATGGCAAAATTTAACAATATATGAGTTATCCGCGCCCAATTTGCGCCTTTTTGCATGAAAGGAGATAGAGATGCGGAAAAAGCTATTAAACCTGTCATTCCTAATCCGGCTAATAGATGGGGTCCGACAAACAACTTACCATTATTAATGTAGGTGACAGCCATGCCACCGATTGAACCTGCCACCATCAGAGCTAACATAATAGAGCCAATTTGGTGATGTTTGATGGTATAACGCCCTTTAATTAGTTCTTTCTTTGCTTCTCCCTGAGCATTTCTGGTACGCTGTACTTGTAATCCTAAATATGCAGCATACAAGGAAAGTGCTAATAGTACCCACATAGTAACTGGGTGAGCGAAGTTCAACCAGAATCTGATTGTTGGAGTTAGTTCAAAAGCCATATTTTTTACTTCCAATTATTAAATCTTCATAAAACTTAGCATACATTGATTTTTCTTCCGGAGAAATTTTTCCATCTGGCCAAAGTGTAATCTGGAGTTGGAATCAGTCACATCTACCGAACCAGGATCTAACCAAATGATAGAAAATCAAGGTACTTCGTTGTTGAAGGCTGTGAAAGCTGGGGATATGCAGGGAGTATTTACGCTGCTGTCCGACGGTGCTAATGTGGATATTAGCGATATAAATGGAACTACAGCATTGATGTTTGCGGCGAATTTAGGTTATGCAGAAATTGTGCGATCGCTCTTGGATGCCGGTGCTAACATTAACTTAACCAGAAAAACCTATAATTTAACAGCACTAATGCTGGCTGCTAGTGCTAATCAAATAGATGTTGTCAAATTGTTAGTCTCTCAAGGAGCAAATGTCAATGCTACCAACGATGATGGTAGTACCGCGTTAATGATAGCAGCACTGAAAGGTCATCTTGAGATTGTACAAATTTTATTAGCCGCCGCTGCTGACATCACCATTACCGACAAAGATGATGATACCGCGTTCAAACTGGCCATAAAACACAAACATCCAACAGTAGTTAAAGCATTATCACAAAATAACCATATTGTCAATAGTCAAGATCCAGAGGGTGATACAGGACTAATAATCGCCGCAGATTTAGGCTATTTAGAAATAGTCCAAGCATTGTTATCATCTGGTGCTGATGTTAACATTAAAAACGTTGATCATGGAACAGCATTATTAGCAGCCACAGCAACGGGAAACACTGCTATTATCATCGCTTTATTAGATGCGGGTGCGGAAATTAATCATCAAGATAAAGAAGGTGAAACAGCTTTACATCTTGCCGTTGTCGAAGAATATATAGATGTAGTCAAAATATTAATCCAACGGGGCGCAGATGTGCAAATTAGAAATCATTTGGGAGATACACCCTTATTAATAGCCGCATTCCAGGGATATAGCGACATAGTAGCAGTTTTACTAGACGCAGGAGCAGATATGGAAAAGAAAAACTTCGGCGAAGTTGCGCTCACCTTAGCAGTATCCCAAGGACATTTGCAAACAGTGAAACTATTACTTAAACATGGAGCAGATATTAATAAATTAGCAGATGATGGTAAAACCGCTTTAGTTAAAGCCATAGCTGCCAACTATCCCGAAATATTCCAATTACTATTAGAAACAGGAGCAAATGTGAATCTGCAAAACTCCGCCGGTGCAACTGCTTTAATGTTAGCTGTAGCAGAAGGTTATAGTCAAGCAGTGGCAATGCTATTACAAGCTGGGGCGGATGTCAATTTAAAAAATCAAGGGGGTTATACAGCCTTAATGATTGCCGAATTTAATCATTATCGTGGTATTTGTAATATGTTAAGACAAGCTGGAGCGCAAGAGTGATAGATGTTGAATTATTTAAATATGAATTATTTTCACGCCAAGGTAAGAGTTTTCAAAATTAAATTCAGTGAAGTAAATTTATACTTTCACCAGAATTTAACCAGCCAGATATGCGATTTTTAGAATATAAGCAAATAGAAGTACAAGTTTCATCAATTCTGACTGCTGTTAACCCTGCTAATCCTGCTTGTTCTAATTTATCATAAATCCAAGCAGCGATCGCCTCACTAGTTGGTGATTCTAAACCCAGAGATTCATTTAAATAATAGTGATCTAAATAATTCTCAAGCAAGGGTTGGAGATATTTTTTAATTTCTGAATAGTCCATAACCATACCCTGTTTAGCACCTTCTGTTACTAATCTATCACCAGCTACATAAACAACTCCACGCCAACTATGTCCATGCAGCCGGGAACATTTACCATCATGGTAAGGCAATTTATGTGCTGCTTCAAAGCGGAATTCTTTAGCTAGTAGCCACTGCTGATTAGTCATTGTACCCCGATATACTTGTGTGTTTGTAAAGATAGTCTATAGTTAGGTTTTTGTTGTAATATCTGGAAAATCAGCGGTAGTGATTTCGACGAACTGTTCCACTCAGGTTGTAAGTAGACAAGCAAATTAGGGTGAGTAGATAGATATTTTTCATAAAAATCAATTTCTCTCCCAGTTTCTATGATTATCTTAACTTCATTAGCTCGACTCCAAAACTGACTTTGCACTGGATATTTAGTATTAAGATGTTCCTTGGGAGATAGAGTAATCCAAGCAGCGGGGGAAACTTCTTGCCAAAAAGAGCCTGATGTTTCAATGCTAACCAACTTATCTGCAACTAACAAAGCTTGTACTAATTCCGGTAAATGCTTATGAATAAATGGTTCTCCACCAGTTATTACCACTCTGGGAGATTTTATTTCCCCTAGAAGTTCAGCAATAGGACGTTCTATTCGGGGTAGATTTGCTCTTGGGTCAGCATAACCCGTATCACACCAAGGACAAGCAACTGGACAACCAGATAAGCGAATAAAGTCTACTAAGCAACCAGTCCAGTATCCTTCTCCCTGAACCGTACTTTGAAAAGTTTCATGAATTGGTAGCTTGATTTCTAAAGACGACATTTTTTAAATCCATAACCTCTTTGACTACCAGCTTGCCATAGAAAATTCCACAAATTATCGTTATGTCGAACTCACGTATTGTTGATATCTGACGCACCCTACCAATGTGCCAATTGCGTAAGTCATGCTCTTTTTATTGTATGGGGTTTTTATGTAAAATTTATACTTTACTTAAGTAAATATTGCTGGATTTAAGAATAATTAATCAGATAAGATTTTGATAAAAATCAACGATTTACAAATTATTAAAAAAGAGAAACATCAAGATGAAATTTTTAGACGACAAGGGTAGAAAGAAGTAAATTTATCTTTCACCGTTACCTTGTTTCTGCCTTGATGTTTCCTACTGTGCTAGATTTAAACAATATACATTTTTTTTTGTTGAGGAGAAGTATTGGAATTATCAATTTTTATGTGATAAAAACTACGTAGATGATAAATGAATCTCTCTTAGGTGTGGTTTTTTGAGCATTTGTGGCACTTTCGAGTAATCTTGAAGAAAAAATTAATTTTTTTAATCATGCCTTTAGGGTGTAGTGCGTAAGCACAATATACCTCGAAGTTATTTCTTATCAGAATTAAGAATAAACGGTTAAATACAGTAAAAGATAATCCTCCTTTTCCTTATATTTGACATGAAAATATTGGCGGTAATATTTCTGCATTACCCTATTCTTAGTTGGGAGAGCGATCGCCTGAGTAATCTATACTTAGGGCTTGCTGAATAAAGCTAAAATTGTTCCCTGTCCCCTGTCCCCCGTTCCCTGTTACTCAACTACTGTAGCCATAGTTTCCTCCATTCCCGGAGGTAGACTAGGTAATTCCAGACAATATCCTGCACCGTAAACGGTTTTAATGTAGCGTGGATGACGAGGATCAGGTTCGAGTTTAGTTCTCAAGTGGCGAATATGCACGCGAATAGTTTCAATGTCATCATCAGGATCATAACCCCAGACTTCTCTAAGGATTTCGCTAGGGGAAACAGTTTGTCCATGACGTTGCAGCAAACAGTGGAGTAACTCAAACTCTAAATGAGTCAGTTTCACCGTTGCTTTGAACCAGATAGCCTCAAATCTTTCGGGAACGAGGGTAATCGGTCCATAGTTGAGAATTTCGCTATGTTTTGCCGCTTGGGGAATCCGGTCAGTGCGTCTTAATAAAGCCCTTACTCGCGCTAACAATTCTTCTAGCTCAAAGGGTTTAGTCAGATAGTCGTCTGCACCAGCATTAAACCCTTCCACTTTGTCATGGGTTTGGCTTAAAGCAGTTAACATCAAGATAGGAATCTCGGCAGTCCGTTCATCCCGACGTAAGCGTTGGCAAACTGTAAATCCATCTACTCTAGGTAACATCAGATCAAGCATAATTAAGTCGGGTTGTAGCTGGAGAGCCAGAGCCTGACCTTTAATGCCATCTTCAGCTTGACTAACATCGTAGCCCGCCATTTCCAAGTTGACGGCAACAAGTTCTGAAATCGCTGGGTCATCGTCTATGACAAGAATCCTCGGCATTCTTAAAAAATTATAACTACTTTATTTAACGATAATTGACTCTCTCCCAACTACCAAAATTTCGCTACGCTGATTTTGGGAAAAAGTTGAGTGAGGGATGATGGGATAATCAAGCAAACCATAAGGCTTTGTTTTCCTTGATATATAAAAAGACTACCATCTTAATTATGAAAAATATGTTAAACCTAATATAAATATTAAAATCAAATCATTGTAAAATATACAACTCCTTATTTATGTATAAATACGAATATTTACCGCCCTGTTTTTTGCAAAATGGCGTGACCATGACGGCTTATACGGCTTTATGGGCTAATCGGGATTGGGAGAGTAAAATTACTCATCCAGAACCAAAATATCACGAGGTTATCTTCTCTGGGGGTCAGGGTGTACCAATTTTTGGTCAGGTTGCTATTCCTCCCAATGCCCATAGTACGATTGTTGGCACCTATGGTATTACTGGAGAGTTAGACCAGCAATGGTTTTTACGAATTTTGGGACGCAAGGCTTACGCCCAAGGCTATGCTGTGGTGTTATTTGATTGGCGGGCGCATGGTAAAACCGCAGAATTATCACCAACATTGACTTCGGATGGTTTGTATGAGGGGGAAGATTTTGTGAAAATAGCCGAAGCTGCGGCGAAAATGGGTTGTTCTTCACCATTTTGGTTTACAGGCTATTCTTTGGGGGGACAGTTGGCTTTGTGGGGAGTGAAAGCCGCTGTGGATTTAGCACCTAAAGACATTGACATTGCTGGTGGGGCGGTGATTTGTCCAAGTTTGGATTCGCTGCGATCGCTCACCTATTTAGTTAAACACCCTTTTGGTAAATATGTCGAGTCTCGCATTGCTAAGGAATTGAAAAAACTAGCCTGGAAAATCCATGCTGCTTATCCTGAATCTATTCAACCAGAGGCGATTGCAAGGGCTAACAGTATTTGGGGATTTGACGAAGAATTGGTGATTCCCCGTTTGGGTTTTGCAACGGTTGCTGATTATTATCAAGCCAGCAGTGGTTTAGAATTATTACCAAAATTATCTCAACCAACTTTTATTTTATATGCTGCTGATGACCCTTTATTTGATCCGGCTATCATTCCTGATTTAGAAGTTGCTGCTAGAAAAAATCCTGATATAGATTTATTACTGACTCGCTACGGTGGTCATGTTGGTTATGTGAGTAGCAGAAAATGTCAAAATCAATACCAAGATCCTGATCAATGGTGGGCGTGGAATCGTGTTTTAGAGTGGATAGAAGGAGTTAGGAGTTAGGAGTTAGAAAGAAAAAGGAAGAAAGAATATACCTAATTTTCCCGGCTATATCAAACATTTTGTCTCCCGGATCTTTACAGTTTAATTATTAGCGATTGTGTTGAATTTGAATTGGCTACCCGCACCTAAAGAATTAGATTTGTTATTAAATGATGTGCATATTTGGCGCATTAATTTAAATTCTGATGAATTACAATTACAATCTTTTCGGGAAACTTTATCTAGTGATGAAATTGTTCGCGCTGAAAGGTTTTATTTTCCTGAACACCGGCAAAGATTTATGGCTGGACGTGGCACTCTCCGCACCATTTTAGGGCAATATTTGGATATTGCCCCTAAACAAGTAGAATTTGAATATCAGCCGCGTGGTAAGCCTTTATTGGCGGCTAAATTTGCTGATCAGGGATTATTATTTAATTTATCTCATTCCCAAGATTTGGCTTTATTGGGGGTAAGCTATCAACATCAAATTGGTGTGGATTTAGAATATATTCGCACTATGTCTGATTTGGAAGGTCTGGCGAAAAGATTCTTTTCTGCTAGAGAATATGAATACCTGCGACTACTTTCTCCCGCCCAACAACAACAAATATTTTTTCGTTATTGGACTTGTAAAGAAGCTTATTTAAAAGCTACAGGAGATGGTTTAGTACAGTTAGAAGAAATTGAAATAGATTTAACACCAAATCAACCTAGTAAATTACTTGTCTCAGGAGATTGGAGTCTCAGAGAATTAACACCAGCAAATAATTTTGCGGCTGCGGTTGTGGTTGCAGGTAGTAATATTCATTTGCATTTTTGGGAATATTTTCTTGATCTCAGTTAATATCTTCCTTTATCCCGTTCTAAATCGAAAATCGCCTTTTCAAGATACCATCGGTCAGACTGTCCAGGGTGTTTGATCATGAGATGGTTGATTAGTCTTTCGGCGGTTGTATTTTCATTATTGAGTTTGCGAAGTAGTTGCTTCCACAACCTCGAATTTTTGTATGTATTGTGGGTATTTTTGGTATAGGTTTTAATCCTTAGTCTCCGTTGAAAAATGTTTTTAATGATCCAAATCGGGTTTTTATTTGGTGAAAATCTAACTCGCCTATAAGCATTTATTACCTGATCAAGTATCAAAAATATTACTCGTAGTCCCAGGAGGAAGAGAATGATCTGGGTGAGTATAAGAATTAGAGGACTCATACTTGACTAAACGGAGACATCGTTGAACTCATCTTTTAGCTTAATATCTTTCTTTCCAGTGACTTAAATCATGTGAAAGCGTATATTAGAAATTTCACGAAAAGGCGAACTGGCAAGTCAGCACCATCGCACACATCAGTAATAGAACTGATCCGTGTAGCAATTTGGATTGGCGACACGGTACGGACGGTGTTTTTTAATTTTTAATTCCGCCTGTGGTACTAAATGGTTTCTATTTCAAAATCGCGTAAATGGGCTTTAAACTTTTTGCTAAACTGGACTAAAAAAGGAAAGTTGGCACTTACAGGTCTATCATGCCATTGGGTGACAATAGCCACTAATTCCCCTTCTGCATCCTTGATGTCAAAAGCATCACCGCGATGTTCGGGATGATGATAAACTACTACTGATTCTTTAACACGCACGCGATCGCCTATTTTCATAATATATTGTGTATCTAACTTTTGTTGTTCCTAAACCATCTCCACAGCTATTTTGACTGCAAAATCCAGCATGATTTAATGGCAAACCCAATTTTACAACACATTGCGCTATTAAGCTGTAGAACAAACTTGTATATTTCTTATTGAGATGATTGGTAATTGGTAATTAGTAATTGGTAATGGTAATACTCTTTTCCCTACCACCCCTACCTATTCCCTTCCTGGACATAATTCTCGCACCTTTTGCGGAAGTTGTCGGCAGACTTGTGAGAATGATTGGGGTGATAATTGCCACCAAGCAAATAAACTGATTGTGGTACTTCCCAATAATAAAACTAATAATCCTGCTAATAGTACCAAACCTTTACTTCTAGATGGTTTTAGAGGTGCTTCTGTCAGACTTAAATCAAGCAAGGCTTGGGAACTTGCTGTTAAATCTGTTTCTATAGTGGCTGCTATAATTAATGCTTCTGCTTCAGGGACAGCTAGGGGTTGGGGCGGAATAATTTCTGCTGGCGGTGCGGGTATAATTGCCATTGAGGATGGTTTGGCAACCCGGCAAAGAGTTAAGACTACAGATATATTATCTTGGCCATTCTTTTCGTTAGCCAGTTTAATTAATTCCTGGGTAGCGTCTGCTATGTCTAAATCGCCTGTAAGTACGGGAATTGCGTAGTCTTGCCAAGATTGTGCGACTAAATTGCGATCGCTTAAACCATCGGAACACAGCAATAAAATCCCATCTTCCTCTATAATAAATCGTTGAACCGAAAAGTTGAGAAATTCTGCTTCTTTTGTGCCTAGTGCTTGGGTTAAGGCTTTGGCTTCTGGGATTTGCAATGCTTGACGATATAAACTTTTCCCTAAACCAACTTCTCGTTTTACCATATCATCGTCCACAGTCAGGAGTTGACAATAATTTTGAGTAATCCAATAAGCACGACTATCACCAACATGGGCTAAATAAAGTTCATGGGAATTTTCTAACTGTTCTCTTCTTTGAGGGATTTGTAATGACATAACTAAGGTTGTCGCCATGCGTTCCTTTCCCTGACGTTTTTGCTCGTCATTGCGCGACCATACTACATTATTAACGACTCGCAAACAAGACTCTATTTGTTGACATAAGAGGTTAGGAGTTAATAATTCTGTTTGTTCGTCTATTTCTGCCAATAAAGCCCGCATTTGCAATTTGAGAGACTGCAAAGCTAATTGACTGGCAACTTCACCACCTTCATGACCACCAATACCATCACAAATAATTGCTAGTCTTGGTTGTAATTGATCATCTATGTCCCTCGGATGACTAGGATAACAAGCATCTTCATTATGTTTAATGACGGAACCTGGATCTGTCCCCCCGGCTATAGTTAAATATAAAGGTAATTCTATGGCTGTTGTTAATAATAGTTCATTGAGTTGAGTATTAATAATTTCTAAATCATTTTCCGGTTGACACATTAACTCAACTATGCTTTCTAATTTTGAGGAACTGGTGGTTTTTGCACCTGTCACCCAATTGCGCCAAGAATTACCTAAATCTTGTAGAGTCGGTTGCCCTATGTTTTGATGCAGTTCTAATAAGCGAATACACCAACCTTGCACACATAAATTATCTGCTAATAATAAACTTTCGGTAACTCCCAATGCTGATAAAGGTTTCCACAATTGGAGAATTTGCCATAACCAGTAAATTTGTCTGACGGGAGATGCTTGTTCCCAGGAGTCGGTAATTGTCGGGTAAATACAACCGGTTTCATCTATGGGGGCATTTTCTAGTAACAGAATATCACCTTCTACTGCTGCTAAGGAGGTAAAACCATAGGCTTGGGGTATATGCAAATGTTCTGAGTATAAGCTTAGGTAGGGAATAACAATATTTGGTAGTTCTGCGGGGATATCTGGTAATAGTGCAGGTTGGGTATCTAGCCAAATTTGGGGTTTGATGACTTCATATCTGTCTGCTACCTTGGTTTCTGGAGAAATTTCTGCGGCTTGGTTGCCAGTTGCCCAGAGATAGCGGTAAATTAGGGGAGTGTGACAGCGATCGCAAATCGTATTTCCGAAGGAGTTCAAAGGCTGATCACATTCGGGATTTGGGCAATTAATCACTCGTTGGGTAGAAAACATAATTAAAATCAGGATTAGTTTTTTCTGTAAAGATTCACTGTATTGGTGTATCTAATGCCCAGCTAAGATGAAACTGCATTGAATTAAGATTTGTTCCCTATTCCCTATTCCCTGCTATCTCTAATTTGTAACTGATTGGGCTTCCTGATACATAATTTCTTGGAAGTGAATCATATCTTTTTGGGGGTCAGCCAAACTAACTTTCACTAATAAATTTTCTCCCAGACTAACAGAACGCCGGAAGGACATAGGCAACTGTAATCCCAAATCTTCTAATAAAATTAGTGCTAAATTGCTATCTTCTCGTAACCACATTAATACCGTTACCTGCCAAACTTGTTCAGGATGACGACGTAAATATTCTAAAGCGTAATATCTATTTGTTTGTCGTTCCACCATTGTTGCTTCTTGGGTGGTACTCATGACTGTCATCATCACTTCTTTGAGTTGTTCCGCAGAGAAAGGTAAACCTTCACCGCGTAAATGTGCTTTCAGTTGGAAGTGGGTGAGTAAGTCGCTATAACGACGAATGGGTGAAGTTGCTTGAGTGTATGTATCTAAACCCAGCCCAGCGTGACGCATTGGTGTAATGCTCATTTCGCTCTTAGGCATACAGCGACGCATGGCACAGGAACGGACAAAACCGGCGGGGAGTTGCAGTAATTCCTCGTCTGGGGGTAATTCTGGTTGGGGTTGACCACGAAAGGGGAGAGGGATATTATGGGTTTGACCATAACGGGCGGCGACTTCTCCAGCAAGAATCATCATTTCTGCGACTAATTGCCGGGATGAGGAATCATCTAAAACATCAATATTGATATCATCGTCTTTGACTTTGATCATGGCTTCGGGCATATTGATACTGATAGCGCCTTGACCATAACGCCAATTTTTGCGGATTTTTGCCCAATTAGCGATCGCCTCAATTTCTGGTTCAGCCCGTACTCCCAACTCCAACATCTCATCAACATCCTCGTAGGTGAGACGATAGGTAGGCTTGATTAACCCAGTGTGGATACAATAATTTTCAACCGCCCCAACTGCGTCTAAAATCACCCCAAAGCTGAGGGCGCAACAGACCTTCCCCTGTACCAAACTCATAGGACCTGTAGCCAACACCTCTGGAAACATGGGAATCATCCCCGTCGGTAAATACACCGTACTCCCCCGTTTTCTGGCTTCCAAATCCAACTCATCATCTGGCATTAATAACCGGGTCGGGTCAGCTATATGCACCCATAACCGTTCCTTACCATCTGGTAATACCTCCCAACTCAAACCATCGTCTATTTCCGTCGTGCTTTCATCATCAATGGTGTACACCTTGAGATGTGTCAGATCAAGACGGTTTGTGTCCAAATCTGTGGGAGGAAAATCCCAACGTTTTTGCGCCACTTCTAATACCTTTTGCGGAAATTGAACGGAGATTGATGAACGGCGCAGAAACAGATTTTCATGGGAAGTCCACCAACCCAAATCTATCAAAAGTTGAAATGCCGCCTGGGGCGTAGCAGAACGTCCCAGCATATTCATAGTTTCTAATACTGGGGCTGAAGGCGGACAAGCACGAGCTAAAGAGTCGTAATTCACCTTGAGCATGACAACATCAGCCAGCAAAGTCGCATATTTTTCTATGGCTTCTAAGCGTTGGCGGTCTAGCCGTTGCCATTCTACTACTTGTCCCTGAAGCGCCTGTTCTACACGGGCTAAAAATTCCTGCTGTCCCCTGGCTTTTTGGGATTCTACTTCAATCTGGTGTTTGCGTTCTGCTACTTGTGCCATGCTGCGGGGTTCATAAGCATCCCCTTTTTGTTTGAAATAGAGTTTATCTTCCGATAACAAACAATGGGCTGCATAACACTGGGGAAGGGTGGATTCCGAAAACAATATATTTGCCAATTGGCTAGGAGTGACAGATTCCCCATCTTCAATGAGTAATTCCCACGCTATTTCTAGACTTGATGGATCTAGATAAGGTTGGACTTGACTTAAGAAGTCAGCGATTTCCCCTGGTTTATAGGTTTGTCCATTCACTGTGTAGGTAAATTGGCGAGGTGCAAGACTGTGAGATTGACCCCGTTCATCTACTACAAACCAACGAGTTTTACCGTCTGGACGATCTACTACTCCTAGACGGCGATCGCTTTGAACCCTAAATTCAACTAACGTCCCCTTATCCACAACTGTCGCACTTTAATATTTTTAGATTTTTAGACTGGAGATTCTGGATCAAATACCTGTTATTTAATCCTTGTACAGCAGATTGCAGATTAATAAACTACAGGATCTAAATTCAGAACCGGATAGCAACCCAGTTTTACTCCTGACTCCTGACCTCTGCTGTATTTAATAATTTGCTATGCAGAATGCTATCACCTTTGACAATTTCATTCCCAAATTTAGCGATATCGTACCATTTTTGAGAATGAATTAATTAAATGTTTTTGACAATTTCCTAACATTAAATATCAAATTTTAGATTTTGGACCCAAAGTAACTGGGCATCTCCATGCAACTGCTACTTTCTTGGAAAATAATCCAAAATCCAAAATCCAAAATATTCTTAACCTTCGGCGTTAATGAAGGGTAACAAAGCCACAATCCGGGCGCGTTTAATGGCTGTAGTCAAAGCGCGTTGTTGCTGACAGGTTAAACCAGTGATTCTCCGAGGCAAAATCTTACCACGTTCGGTAAGAAACTTCCGCAACAAATCTACATCTTTGTAATCAATGGCATCTCCGGGCTTAATTGGAGACAGGCGACGACGATAGTAACTCATTCTTACTTAATTTCCTTGTGAACTGTGTGTTTATTGCAGTGGGTACAGAACTTTTTCAGTTCTAAACGGTTGGTTGTGTTCCGACGGTTCTTGGTACTAGTATAACGAGATACGCCAGGGGAACGTTTATCTGGATTTGTCCGACACTCGGTGCATTCTAGTGTCACTATTATGCGCGCACCTTTACTTTTAGCCATAATCTTACAAACTGTAAAGCCTGGAGGATAATTAACACAAATGGTTATCATCTCATATTTCGGGGAAATTTTGCAACCAACCGTTTAATTTTTATATCTAATGAATAACCCCGACGGGAAGAAACTATAACCGTCCGCAAAAAGCGGTCATGGAAAGCCTGACGCATCTGAGTATCAGATAAAGCTGCACCCCCGTCAATGATTAAAGGAAGTAATAAGACGACAGCAGCGGGATTGAGGATGATATTCCCCAGGAAAATGGATAATAATAAGCTAGAACAGCAAATAATCCCTTCTCGCAGCAACAATGTCTGAAATTGCGGGATTCTATTGACTATTTCCCCATTTACGACTTCTAGGATCTTTAAATCAAATGCCCAACGGCCTAAACTTTGTCCCTGATTGTTGTAAACTACGACTACGCGGAAAACTAACCAAACAAAAATAAACACAAAGATTTGGGCAAATTGAATACCAATTTCATTACTTCTAACCATAGAACTCAGTAACCATGCACCAAAAAAGTCTATAGCTAAAGCCATTCCTCGACGAGTAAGATCCCCTTTAGGGTAGTGCCTTTGATTTACCTTAACAAGAGTCATACTATTTACCTCCCTAGTGGTAGAATTTAAATTTATTTAAACCCGTGTGGACTTATAGTGTTAAGTCAAGATGTAGGGACGCATGGACTGCGCCCAGTCAGGAGTCACCGAGTCAAACTCGCTTGCTTTTCAGAACAAGAAGGTGCAAGGTTTTGGCTTATGGTGTCTCAAAACAGTTGCATTTTTCTTTGTCGGATATGGACAATTGAGGATATCCAGATAGTTGAAACTGTTCCCTCCCCTCACAGAAGCTATTGGAAAATCTGTATCAATTTTTACTCCCTGGAATAAACAATGCAACAAATAGTTGATTCTGATACGGCATTTATATTTATATTAAGAGATAATAATTAAATCAGATTGCAGACTAATAAGGTACAGGATCTAAATTCAAAACCAGACAGCAAACTATTTTTACTCCTGACTCCTAAATTCTGCTGTAGATATTCACTCAATCTTGATGACCATCTGACACAAAATTAACAATTAGTTTCATAACTAATAACTAATAACTAATAACTAATTAGGTCTTGTTCTGATGTCAAATATTTACAATACTCAAGAGTTAATTCAGATTTTAGCAATCGAACGCCAAGCTTGCTTGAAAGGAGAAAGGTTAAAGTTAGATATAACTGTTGCTAGTAATCCTGTTATAGATCCGTTTATCAGAACCGAGGGAGTACAAAGATTCACGGCTTACCAAGATTTTAAAGCCTCTATTCATGAATATCAACGAGAAAATCAAGTTTCTGGCATTATCTGGAAAGATATTCAAGTTAAAGGTAAAAATCTGCATTATCCAGAAATTGATCCAGAATTGATTGCCTTAGAAAGTGATTTAGAAATCTTGAAACCTGCTAAAGATTCTCTTTTAGAATTTTGGTATCTGGTGACAGAAGAAATGGATTTATATCTAAGTTTCAGTAATGGTAAACAACATCAAAAAGTGAACACAGTAGATGTAGAAAGAATTGTCCAAAGAACAGAATGGGCAACTTTATTAAAGTGGGAAAATCCCAACTTTTTAGAAATTATTTTACAACTAGGTTGGGGACAACCACAAGAAGCCGCTTATAAACGGGGAAGACCATTAGCTGGTAGTGAATTTATTCATGCCGTCAATCCAGGATGTTATCCTATCGGTTAATATTAGGAGGCAGATGTTTGGCTTGTTAAGCATACTATAGTTTCTGTATTAGAATCATCACAGAAGTATATTAAGTTGAGCGAGATCCAAAAACTTCACCCCCAACCCGCAAGCGAGGAGGGGGCTATGATTAACATAACAAGTTAGGAAGAGGTAATTATTGTTTGATTCCTTTCATTGATAAACCTATGCGTTTGAGTTTTTCGTTGATTTCTAAAACTTGTACTTTCACAACTTGTCCAACTTTCACAATTTTTTTGGGATCATCTACAAATATATCCGCAAGTTGGGAAATATGCACTAAACCATCTTGATGGACTCCAATATCAACGAAAGCACCGAAGTTAGCAACGTTGGTAATAATTCCTTCTAGTTGCATTCCTACGGTTAGATCTTTAATTTCTTTGATTCCTTCTTTAAAGGTAGCATATTTAAATTCAGCACGGGGATCTCTACCTGGTTTTTCTAATTCCCTGAGAATGTCGCGCAGGGTTGGTTCTCCAATGGTGTCGGTAACGTATTTTTTGATGTTGGCTTTTTTGAGTTTTTCTGCAATTTGTGTAACTTGATTTAAGGATACTTCCAAATCAGCCGCAATAGATTGTACCAGGGCGTAACTTTCTGGATGAACTGCGGTATTATCTAAGGGATTTTCACCACCACGAATTCTTAAAAAACCTGCGGCTTGTTCAAAGGCTTTTGGTCCTAGTTTGGCTACTTTTAAGAGTTGACGACGATTTTTAAATGCGCCATTTTCGTTGCGATGGGCAATAATATTATTGGCTATAGTCGGGGTAATTCCTGAAACAAATGTTAGCAATTCTTTAGAGGCGGTATTTAAGTCTACACCCACATAATTCACGCAACTTTCGACGGTTTCATCTAATTTCTTTTTCAGTAATTTTTGATCAACGTCGTGTTGATATTGTCCAACACCAATTGATTTAGGATCTATTTTCACTAATTCCGCTAAAGGATCTTGTAATCTTCTACCAATACTAATTGCACCTCTGACAGTAACATCTAAATCAGGAAATTCTTCTCTAGCTACTTCGCTGGCAGAATATATAGATGCACCAGATTCATTAACCATGACTTTAATTGGTTTATGGGCTATATTTGGTAATACTTCGGCAACAAACTCTTCTGTTTCTCGTGAGGCTGTACCGTTACCAATAGCAATTAATTGAATTTGGTATTTTTCAATTAGCTTCTTAATAGTTTGTGCCGCCTTTTGACGTTGTTCTGCCGCTTGGTGGGGAAACACAGCTTCATATTCCAAAAATTTGCCAGTTTCATCTAAAATAGCAACTTTACACCCGGTTCTAAATCCTGGATCTATGGCCATTGTCGGTTTCATTCCTGCGGGTGCTGATAACAGTAGTTCTCGTAAATTGGTTTCAAAGGTTTTGATTGATTCTATATCAGCAAAGGTTTTTTTCTCCTTAGTTACTTCGCTAATTAAGGAAGTTTTCATCAAGCGGTTAAAACTATCTTTTAACATGACTTGATAAAAGTCGCGCACGTTACGAACTTTAGTTTTGATTTCTTGAGATTCTAAATAACCCAGGATAAAATCTTCGTCATAAGCAACTTCAAAACTAAGGATTTTTTCATCTTCTCCTCGACATAAAGCCAACAGATTATGAGGGGCAATATTTTTGACTTTAATCTGATAATTGCGGTACATTTCAAATTTAGTTGTCCCTTCAGAATGTTCGTCTTTGATGCGAGAAATAAACAGCCCATTTTCTAAAAGATAATCGCGGATATATGCCCGTAATTCTGCTTTTTCTGCTACTTCTTCGGCTAAGATATCAGATGCCCCTTTTAAAGCTTCATCTGCTGTTTTTACTCCTAAAGTTTCGGAAATATACTTTGCTGATTCTTCCTCTAATGATGCAGAAACAGCATTTTTTGTATTTAGAGATTGAATAAATCTGGCGAGCGCTTCTAACCCTTTTTCCCTGGCAATGGTAGCACGAGTCCGACGTTTGGGACGATAGGGTAAATATAAATCCTCCAGTTCGGTTTTTTGGAGACAGGATGCTATTTTTGCTTGTAGTTCTGGGGTAAGTTTATCTTGTTGAGCGATCGCATTAATAATGACTTTCTTTCTTTCTTCTAACTCCGTTAAGTAATTATGCCTATCTTGTAAATCCCGTAATTGCACCTCATCCATTTCATCTGTTTTTTCTTTACGGTAACGCGCAATAAAGGGAATTGTTGCCCCTTCTGCTAAAAGTTCCAGCGCGTTTTGTACCTGCTGGGGTTTAAGTTGTAGTTCACTTGCGAGGAGTTGGGAAATGTTCAACATCGGGTATTTAAATTAAAAGTGTTAAATGAATTCCAGCACGAATAGATAGTGTTAGTTCAATGTACCAAATAATGGCACTATTTGAAAATAGCGATTCCCTAGCTTGACAATAAAATCATTGCCATTTTGCTTTACTTAAGTATATGATCAGTAACGTTCCTGAAAATGGTCTAACTCTACTGGTATTAAACAGTAGTTCGTAGTTTGGAGATGAGTAAAAATGCCTTTATTTTTCTTGATGACATTAGTTACAGGTGTAATGACTAGCTATCTCTTCAAAAGAAATGATGATGAAATCACTAATATTGCAGGTGTTTTCACAGCCGTCATTTTTATTGTAAGTTTAGTATTAGCACCTTGGCCAATTCAGTTTGGTTTGTTGATGTTTGTGGTGATTATTAGTCACAAACTGCTGAATAAAAGTTGGTTTTAAGCTAATTCTTTCAGAAATTTTCGCAATTTCGAGCCATAATCTCATATAAGTCGGCGATTATCCACCCTCTGTCATAAGATAATTTAGTGAGGGGAAAGAGGGTGTTGATAGTTGGATAAAAGATATTATAGTCTCAAAGATAAAAAAGGATCTTGTCTCCTTACCATCTGTTACAGATTTTCAACCTTTTTGATATAATTAAACCTTGTCAAACTTCCCATTGTTGCGCTTTCTTACTACCCTAGCATCAAAAATATATCAACCAGCAAGACTGACGCAGAATCAAGAAAATTTGGTTTATATTATAAGTCTTAAGTAAATAAAATATATGTAATTTTGATTATGCTGAAAAAACTCATTCTCGAAAATTGGAAAAGTTTCCGTTATGCAGAACTTCCACTTGATCCTTTAACTGTGCTTATTGGCACTAATGCAAGTGGTAAATCTAATGTAGTTGAAGCTTTGGAATTTTTGCAAAGAATAGCGAACGGTGAAAATATTGAAACAGCTTTAGCAGGGGATAAAACACTTTCTTCTATTCGTGGAGGTGTTGAATTAGCTGCACGAAAAGGTGAAAATGAGTTTACTTTAAAGGTGTTAGTTGGTGCTGAAGATGATGCAAATTATTTATATAATTTACAAATACAAACACTACCTTCCTTCAAGCTTTGTGAAGAATATCTAGAAATTATAGACATGAATAATAATGATATACTTAAAATTAAACTTATGGATTTTTATTATCAAGCAAAGAGTGGTTTACACTTGAAAGGTACAAGAGTTTGGAGACTATCAAAAACACGAAGAAATGATAAAAAAATACTAGAACAACCAACAGATGTAGAAGAAGACAATCAAAAATATTTGAAACTACCAAAAATAGCAACAAATTTTACTATTGATAATTTGTCCAATCTTTTAGTTTTAAATCCGATTCCATCTAAAATGCGCGATTACTCAAGACTTTCTGAAAATATAGAAAGCGATGGTTCAAATATTGCTGGAGTATTAGCAGGATTACCAGATGATAAAAAAACAGAAATTGAAAATACGCTATCTGAATATTTAAAAGATTTACGAGAAGGTGATATTAAGAAAGTATGGGCTGAACCAGTAGGAAGACTGAAAACAGATGCAATGCTTTATTGTCAGGAAGAATGGAAACCAGGAGAAATCACAGAAATTGATGCTAGAAGTATGTCAGATGGAACATTACGCTTTCTAGCCATTCTCACAGCATTATTAACCCGTCCTGAAGGTAGTCAAATTGTCATAGAAGAAATAGATAATAATTTACATGCTTCCCGTGCAGCACTACTGGTAAAAATATTAAAAGAAATTGGCACTAAACGCAATATTGATATTTTACTCACTACCCATAACCCAGCTTTACTAGATGCGTTCGGTCCCGAAATAGTTCCCTTTGTAGTTGTCGCACATCGAGATTCAGAAACAGAAGAGAGTAAACTTACCCTTTTAGAAGATATTGACAACTTCTCCAAATTATTTGCATCCTATTCCTTGGGACAAATGACAACTAAAGGCGCAATTGAACGCAGCCTTTCTCATGGGTAATAATTAAAAATATGAGAAAAGTTTTACTAATAGATACATCTTTATTGTGCGCCTGGTTAAAAGTTCCAGGTAAAGAAACTGCTGGTAATAATAAATGGGACTTTGAACTTGTTAATGAAAAAATTCTCACAGAAATTGAAAAAGGAACAACCTTGGTACTGCCATTAGCGACAGTGATAGAAACAGGAAATCATATTGCCCAAGCTAAAACTACAAATTCAGATAAGCTGTTACGCAGCTAAATTTGATAACCATAATTTACTTGAACTTTGTAGTGCGGGCATCTTGCCCGCTAGAATTATACAAACTAAATGCACAACAGCTTAGTAAAAGAATAACATCAGAAAAATTTGCCGAAATTATGATTTATGCTGCTGACGAAACAAGTCCTTGGGCTGCTTTTCGTGAACAAATTGTATTATGGGAAGCGGAAGGCTTGAAAAATTTAGCAGAAAAATTTCCTAATCAAGCTGTAGAAAAAACTTCTATGGGAGATGCGAGTACTGTAGTTTTAGGTTGGTATTACTATTATGAAAAAGGTTTTCATGTAGAATTTTTGACAGCTGATAGTGGTTTAAAATCTCAAGAACCACCACAGCCTCAGCCACCAACACGCCGCAGTACTCGGGGAAAATGATGAGAGTATTAAATAAATTTATCTTCCTAGTTTACAATATTCATCCACCAAATAACGCTTTGATGACACTTAGGAAGACCCTTATCTAGTCCTATCCGGGAAATGGGAGAAATCCTTGGCTAAATTATCAACAATTTTAATATTTACTGTAAACTACATTTAGGTATCTATCTTATTGAAGTAAAATATTGTCATGCCGAATAAACTCAATCATTTACATATCAAGAACTTCCGCTCCCTGGCAGATGTTCATATTTCACCTGATTCCCTCAATATTCTCTTTGGACCCAATGGAGCGGGAAAATCAACATTTCTAGATACAATCTGGTTTATTAGAGATTGTGCAATTAGAGGAGTTGATTCAGCTTCCTCATTTAGAGATCATGGAATTGGTATTCTTTGGGATGGAGCAAGTGAAACAGACAATATATTAATTGAAATAGAAGATGAATCAACTAAATATGAAGTTTCATTTGGATTATCTTCTGGGAGAATTGAAGCTTTTGCGGGTGAAAGATTAGTTAATAAAGTTAATAATCAATTACTTATTAATAGAACCATAGGTAGTGATAAGGCAACATTTTATCAATTTATGGGAGAAGATGAAACTACTATCACTCTCAGAGAACCAGAAAAACTTGCCCTAACTAGCTATGTAGCCTTTGGGAAAGGTGATGGTGCTGCATCAGAGTTAGACAAATTACTTCGTGCTGCACGTTCTTATCATTTAAGAGGTGCTTCTCTATTTAATCTGAGAAGAGCCGGTTCAGAATCAGAACCTGGTGATAGATTACAAGATAGATGTGAAAATTTATGGTCTGTTTTGAGAAACTTACATGATAGACAAGTAATTGATGATAGATATGACACAATTATGAAATTCATGCGCGAAAGTTTCCCAGCTTTCGATGGTTTATATTTTGAGCAAACTGGCAGAAATACAGTTTATGCAAATTTTTTAGACAAAAGACGACGTAAACCAATTCAAGCTTCAGGAGTATCTGACGGATATATTCAAATGCTTATTAATCTCACGGCCTTATTTTCTGAAAAACCTAATAGTTATTCCTTAATTTTATTAGATGAACCTGATATATCTCTTCATCCTTGGGCATTGGCAGTTTTTGGTAAAGCAGTAAAACTGGCTACAGAAAAATTGAGTAAACAAGTATTTATTGCCACTCATTCACCAGTTTTAATTAGTCAATTTGAGCCACAAAATATATGGGCAATGGAACTTGATAAAAATGGTCAAACTGTGATGAAAAAGGTTAGCGAAATAACAGATATTCAATATTTGTTAGAAGAATATGCTACAGGTTCATTATATATGGCTGAAATGATTGCCCCCCAAAGTCAGTCTGATACTGAGGAATTAAGTCAATGAATGGAGAAAATATCACTAGCAACCAGCCATGCTATTCTGGGTTTGAATTTGGATTGATTGTTACAGGTGAAACTGAAACAGAGCATCTACCAAGCTTATTCAAAAATCTCACAAAAACTGGTATATGTACATTTAAAATTATTAGGCGTATTGGACAGCTTTCGCCTAGAACTTCTCTTAAAAAACATACTTTATCTATTATTGGAACAAACAAGAAGGATTTGACTCAAAATCAGCAAAAAATTGGTTGTGTAGCTAGATCCTATTTGTTAGAAAATTCATGTAGATATGTATTGTTAGTAGATGACTTAGAAAAAGATAGAGTGAGCAAAGCTCCACAAGTTTTCCAAGTATATCGAGAAGCACTAGATTTGATTTTACTAGAACAAAAAAAGCGTGCTTCAGTTCATTTTTTAGTAAACATGATTGAAGCCTACTACTTTGCTGATTCTCACGCAATCAATATAGCTTTAGGTTTAGTAACTCCTTTACAGGATTATCCTGAAGATGTTGAAAAAATACCCCATCCTAAAAATGAATTTAAAAAGTTATATCCTGGATTTGATGAAAAAGAGGATGGTGGAAAAATACTAAAACTTCTCAGAGTTGAACATATTTTATCTCGTCCTGATACCTGTGCATACCTGAGAACTTTATTTTATTGGTGCTACAAAGTTTTACAAAAATACCCGTATCCAGAAATTCTAGAACTATTCCAGGCTGAACAATATCACTTTCATGATGGGATCTTAAGTGAGGTAACACAACAACAATTAGACAATATGGCGGAAAACCCTACAGCCTAACTGCCAACAACAGCTTTCATAGATTTGTTAGACTGAACACACCAGGATTTTTTCAGTCACATCTGTAGATAACGCCAGCAGCCGAGGCACTTCATGCTTACAAACACCCTACTTCTCTCAAATCAACTTCCCAGTTTACAATATTTATCCACCACAGAACGCTTCGATGACACTTGGGAAGCCCCCCTGGCAACCCTTTTGGGACTAGGACGCGCTGCCGGTGCTGATTTTGTAGAATACTTCCTAGAACGCCGCAACTACATCAGTTGTTTAGCCGAAGAAGACACAATCACCAGCATTTCCCCCAGTTTAGCTACTGGTGCAGGAGTGCGGGTATTTCGTGGCAAAGCTGACTGCTACGTTAGCACCAATAACCTCACATTTGCCGGTTTAAAAGCTGCTTTAGAAAAAGCCCTTTCCATCTTAGGCTTACAACTACCTGGTCCCACTGGTTTCATCCCCGAAATCAACCTAGAATTACTCAGAGACTACGCCACAAAACGCGGTAAAGACGGTTGGCTGCCCTTATGTAGTTCTATCCGCGAAATGGGAGAAGTCCTCCTGGATGGTACAGCCCAACTTAACAAAAAAGCTACCCACGTCCAATCTCGTCGCGCTTCCTACTTCCGTGATTGGCAAGAAGTATTAGTTGCTGCCAGTGACGGCACATTTGCCCGTGATATCCGCCTCACCCAGTCAGTTGGGTTTAACCTCCTTTGTGCTGACGGCGCTAACCGTGCCTCCATTGGCGAACGTGCTGGTAACACCAGTGACGCTAACTTCCTGAGAACCTGGGATTATCAACAAGCCTCCGAACAAATCGCCGAATCAGCCGGTAAAATGCTTTATGCAGATTACGTAGAATCAGGAACTTACCCCATTATCATGGCCAATCATTTTGGCGGTGTAATTTTCCATGAAGCTTGCGGACACCTTTTAGAAACCACTCAAATTGAACACAAAACCACACCATTTGCCGATAAAAAAGGTGAGAAAATCGCCCATGAAAGCCTGACTGCTTGGGATGAAGGACGCACTGATAACGCCTTTGGGACTATTGATATGGACGATGAAGGAATGCCCGCCCAAAGAACATTATTAATTGAAAAAGGCATCCTCAAAAACTTCCTCGCTGATAGAACCGGTTCAGTGCGGACAGGACACCCCAGAACAGGCAGTGGCCGCCGTCAAAATTACACTTTTGCTGCTGCTAGTCGGATGCGAAATACATATATTGATTGTGGTGAACACACCACAGAAGACTTATTTTCCTCCGTTGATAAAGGCATTTATTGTAAGAAAATGGGTGGCGGCAGTGTCGGCGCAACAGGTCAATTTAACTTTAGCGTTGATGAAGCTTATTTAATAGAAAATGGCAAAATTACCAAACCATTAAAAGGTGCTACTTTGATTGGTGAAGCAAAGGAAATTA
Source organism: Aphanizomenon sp. CS-733/32 (assembly GCF_028330045.1). NCBI lineage: Bacteria > Bacillati > Cyanobacteriota > Cyanophyceae > Nostocales > Aphanizomenonaceae > Aphanizomenon > Aphanizomenon sp. CS-733/32. Next base: position 9,441 of record NZ_JAQMSE010000238.1, on the reverse strand, counting down.
TGAATAAAATTTCCCTATGTTCTCAAGATTTAGAATTAGCTCCCGGCTTTTGTGGTTCTGTTAGTGGCAGTATTTATACAACTGTTGGACAACCCCATATTAAGGTTGATTCTATCACTGTCGGCGGCAGATAAAAACCAATACGGTTTAGTTAAATCTAGAACTCTTTGTGAAAGTCATTTTTTAAACGAACCACAGAGGCACAGAGGACACAGAGAGAAGAAAAAATTTTTAACTAAACTGTATTGAGATAAAAACAGATAAGCCATATTATCTGCGTTCATCCGCGTTCAAAATTCAGAAATTAATTCATCATGACAAAAATACAGGAAATCGCCACTTACGCCCAAGAAAATGCCGCTAAACTCGGCATTAAAAAATTCGACATTTACGGTTCAACTGTAGATGATACCAGCGTTCAAGTTGACCAAGGAGAACCCAAACAAGTCAAGGCTTCTAATCGTTCTGGGGTAACAGTTCGAGTTTGGAATGAAGAAAATACAATGGGTGTTACCAGCACTACAGATGTAGATCCCAAAGGGTTAGAATTAGCTTTAAAAACTGCTTACGAAGCCAGCTTTTTTGGTGTAAAAGAAAATGTTCCTGATTTTAGTCCAGAAGCAACTATTCCTATCCCTAATAAACACCAAGAAAAAGCTCTCCAAGCACCTGTTTCTGAACTAATAGAAAAGCTATTAGTAGCAGAAAAAGAATTATTAGCAACTCATTCTGCTATTAAGGGAGTACCTTATAATGGGTTAGCACAAAGAGATATTGACAGATTTTATCTCAATAGTGAAGGGGCTTTAAGAACTGAATCTCATTCTTTGGCTTCTATTTATTTGTACAGCAAAACTGAAGAAGAAGGTAAAAAGCCTCGCAGTGCTGGTGCTTATCGAGTTAAGGAAAGTGTCGCTGATTTAGATATTGCTGGTTGTATCAAAGAAACTGCTGAGAAAACTATCAGTCATTTGCATTATGAAAAAATCAAAACTGGTAAGTATCAAGTAGTTTTTTCTCCTGAAGCTTTTTTAAGTTTGTTAGGTGCTTTTTCTAATTTATTTAACGCCCAAAATATTCTGGATAATCAAAGTTTATCGAAAGCTGATGATATTGGTAAAGAAATTGCTTCACCTTTACTTTCAGTTTATGATGACGCTTTACACCCTGCTAATATTGGGGCAGAAAGTTTTGATGGTGAAGGTACACCAACCCGGCAAATTAAGTTAATAGAAAAGGGCATTTTAACCAGTTTTTTGCATAGCGCGGGAACTGCTAAAAGATTAAATGCTCAACCTACAGGTAATGCTAGTATTGGCGCAAAAGTCAGCGTTAGTCCTAATTTTTATCATGTTTTTGCAGCAGGAACGCCTGAGAAAGAATTGAGTTTAGCAACTGCGGAAAATGTGATTTTAATTGATGATTTACAAGCTCTCCATGCGGGTGTTAAGGCTTTACAAGGTTCTTTTTCTTTACCTTTTGATGGTTGGTTAGTTAATAAAGGTGAGAAAGTTAGTATTGAGTCGGCAACGGTAGCTGGTGATTTTCTGGAACTTCTCAAATCTATTGTTTATGTGGAGAAAGAGGTGGAATTAACACCAGGAGGAGTTGCTCCCAGAGTTTGGGTGAGTGAACTTTCTATTACTGGAGATTAATATCTTTTTTTCATTCTGTGCGTCTGTGGTTTAAGGTTAATTTATCGAACCACAGAGGCACAGAGGACACGGAGGAAGGAGGTTAAAAAGGAGTGTTTTCACATAACCAAGCTAAGGCTGCACCGAGTGTTTCTGCTATGATGCTAATGAGACGATAAAGAGCGATCGCACTAATCACTAAGGCCACCGGAAAATGATATTGTAATAGTAACATCGCTGTGGTTTCAAACACGCCCAAACCACCAGGCGCACCAGGAACAACTAACCCCAATACCCAAGCACAACTAAAAGCTCCCACTAATAAGGGTATTTGCTCCCAATTTACAGAAGTTAACGCCATTATAGTTAATATAAATCCAGCAGCCCGCAACCCTAAAAAAACTAATTCTCCTAATAATGGTTTCACCGGATAGCGTTTAATTATAAAAATATCAATTAGCTGATTTTCTCCATCAGGTTTTTTATTTTTCCAACGTTCTAAAAGTTGAATAACTGGGTTTAAAAATCGGGTATCAAGTACACATAAGACAATTATTAAGGCTAAGAATTGGATAATAATTAAATTAAAATTTAGACTATTAACAATAAGTTGACTACCAAATAAAACAATAATAATTAAAGCTGCTGCTAACATTAATAGTGGTTCTAACAAAACACTTAAAGTCGCAATATTTGTAGGGATATTAGCATTTTTAGCCGCCATGATTCGCCCATAATAATGCCAGACATTCCCAGGTAAATATTTAGCAATATTCGTTTTTAAATAAACTTGGATAAACTCAATAGCAGATACAGATTGATTTAACTCCCTGAGTACCCAAGTCCAAATCCAACCCGCCCAAATATGAGCCAATAAAGTTACACTTGTAGCAGTTGCCAATATTAACCATCCGGTAATATTAATCCGAATAGCACTAACTCCTAACCAATTATCTTTTAACGCTTTCAATAAAAAAAACAGCGTTCCACCTAAAATCAACCACCGGATAATTTTCTTCATTTTTGATTTGTGAATATTGAAAATATTGGGCGCATAGAATTCACTTCTACACAGACAAAATCCACCTACGTGGGTTAAATTAATATTAGTCCACGCAGGTGGACTTTGCTTGTGTAGCCGCGATTTCCAATCGCCCATCTAATTTAAGAACTAATTTTGATTTTGCAAATACCAACTTTCTAAGGCCAAACGATGAACTTCTCGCCAAGGAATATTATGTTGTCGTGCTAATTCTGCACAATCTTCATATTCTGGCTGCACATTAGTAATTACCTTTTCCGTAGCTGTTCCTGTCCATGCCACTTTTACCGCTATTGTTCCATAAATAGTGTCTACATTTTGCATTTCTCGTTGTAAAATTGCCCGTTTTTGAGTAGTGCGACGAATGCCTAAAGTGCTAGTTTCTCGAAATAACACCGCTTCACAACTAGCTAAATTTTCAGGATGACAAATCACAGTTAATAAAATTCCAGTTCGTGACTTTTTCATCCCTATCGGTTGAGTAAACACATCCACCGCACCCGCAGCAAATAAAGCCTCAAATACATAACCAAATACTTGAGGATTTAAGTCATCTATTTGAGTTTCTAGGACAGTAATCGGTTCTAAATTTGGGGAATATTCCGCTAAATTAGAGTTATCAGTCTGTAAAGATTCATTTTCACCGTACCAAAGCCGTAGTATATTGGGAATGGGTAAATCTAGAGAACCCGCCCCTAATCCTACTTTTTTGATAGTCATTGGTGGTGGTGAACCAAAGTCTTGAACTAAGGTAGTAGCGATCGCCGCCCCCGTTGGTGTTACCAATTCTCTGTCAATACCATTGCTATAAACTGGACAACCCCGCATTTCCCACAACTTTAACACCGCTGGTACTGGTACAGCCATTCTTCCATGTGCCGCATTAACAGTACCACCTCCAGTGGGAAATGGAGAACAGTATAGCAAAGGCACCCCTGAGCGATCGCAATCAATACCCAACCAATCCAAACCTAAACAAGTACCAACAATATCCACAATCGCATCCACCGCACCCACTTCATGAAAATGAACTTTTTCCGATGCGATGCCATGAACAGCCCCCTCTGCAACTGCCAACTGTCGGAAAACAGCTAAACTCCAAGCTTCCGCCCGCACTGGCAAATTCCCCTTAACAATCATCTCCTCTATTTCTGGCAAATGACGGGTGTGGTGGTGATCATGTTCATTGTGATCATGATGATGGTGATGATGAGAAACCAAATCTACATCAACCTTAGTCGCTTGTTGACCTTGACGGTGAACCAATTCCGCCCGCAATCGGTATTCCTGCCCAAGTCCCAAGCCATTAAGTTGTTCTCTCAAATACTCCACAGGTACACCCAAACTAACCAACGCCCCCAAACACATATCACCAGAAACCCCTGTTGGACATTGAAGATAAACAATTTTATTCATAAATTTATTAGTCATTAGTCATTAGTCATCAGTCATTGGGAAAATTCTTCCCCCTTGCCCCCTGCATCCTACACCCCTGTTTCTTCTCTGTCACCTGTCACCTGTCACCTACTCCCCACCTTATTATGGCCAAAATATTCACCATTCATCCTGATAATCCTCAAAGCCGCCGAATAGAGGAAATAAAGTTAGCGTTATTAAGTGGCGCTATCATGCTCTACCCTACAGATACAGTTTATGCAATTGGTTGTGACTTGAATGCCAAGTCGGCGGTGGAAAGAGTGCGGCAAATCAAACAGTTAGCAAATGATAAACCACTGACATTTTTATGTCCCTCACTCTCCAATGTGGCGACTTATGCCTTCGTAAGTGATACAGCCTACCGGATTATGAAACGGTTAATACCAGGACCCTACACATTTCTGCTCCCTGCGACCAAACTAGTACCGCGACTGGTGCAAAATCCCAAACGCAAAACCACAGGAATTCGAGTGCCAAATCATAACGTTTGCTTGGCATTAATGGAAGCGTTAGGAAACCCAATTATTTCCACTTCTGCTCATATTAGAGCAAATGAGGAAGATCAGGAAATAGTTGAAAACGGAAAACAACCAATGTTGTCACGGGTAGATTTATACGACCATTTGGATAAATTGGTAGATATCATTATTGACACTGCCGAAGAACCTACATATCAAGTGTCTACCATTTTAGATTTAACCGATGAAGAACCAGTTATTATTCGGAGAGGTTTAGGTTGGGAAGCTGTAGCTACTTGGGTTTAAGAATAAAGCTTTACAAGTGCAACCCCTTGTTTTGGACTCCGTTGCCCTAATTATTATGATCACCTGACTCCAATTTTGAAATTGTCATCCTCCCAGGCACTCTTACCCCAGTCATGAAATTATGGCTACGCCACACAGGCTACTGGCCAATCTTAGCATGACTAAGGTTTTGGCAATTTGTCCTCAGAGTGAATATCTATTATGCCATCTTTGATTTAGTTGCTAAAAATAAAGCGACACAATTAACAAGCCCTTAACTTTGGAAATTTCCAACAGTGTTTACATATCAGGAGTCTAGTTGGTGAGTTTTGAGGCATAAATCCCCAAAGATTTTTACTCCTGAGACTGGACTTAAATACTGTATATGCGTTTGAGTTAAGGTGCAATACCAATTTTATAGAAAAGTCATGAAAGCTAACATCGCCAATCTGCCTAATTCTACATCTGCTTTTGATAGTTATATTTCTCTTGAAGAATTGTCTGTTCCTACCAGCGATACATTAGTACAACTTTTATCCCATGAGATGCAATCTCAAGTTAAATCCGCCACTTCAGGTGTACAAGATGTTGTTGTCCGCATAGCTAAAGAAGTGGAACGGATATGTGATAAAAGCTCCCGCATTCAAAACTCAGGACAAATTCAGTCTTGGCAAATTACTTTAGGAAGACATCGTTTACAAAAATGTCTGCGTTACTATCAACTTGGTTCTAAACAGGGACGAGTAGAATTGCACAGTAGCTTAGGCGCAATTGTTTATCGTCACGTAACTGTTGCTGGCTCAGATTTAGGATTTGAGGCTCGTTACAATCTGATTGAAGACTTTTTACAAGCTTTTTATATCGAAGCAATTAAAGCTTTCCGTCGAGAAACCGAACTACCTGAAGATTACACCCCCCGTACTCAGTTACAAGTAGCTGAGTATATGGCATTTACAGAACAATATGCCAAACGCCGGATTAATTTACCTGGTGGTGCTAATCAACAACTAATTGTTTTACGCGCTCAAGGTTTTGCCCGTCGCCAACCCCAAGAAACTACTGTAGATATTGAAATGGCAGTGGATTCGGCGAAAACGGAAGAAGCCGAATCTTATCAACGCAATGTGGCAGTGCAGCAAATTCGCTCACAAATGATTGCTAAACCTGGTTTTGACCCTTCGGAAGAATCGGAACGCAATCGCGTGATTACCGAATTGATGAAATATCTGGAGTCTCAAGGACAATCTGATTGTATGAATTACTTGACTCTCAAACTCCAGGATCTTTCTGCACCAGAAATTGACCAAATTCTCGGTTTAACCAGTCGTCAACGGGATTATTTACAACAAAGATTTAAATATCATGTTGAGAAGTTTGCCAAACAGCACCAGTGGCAATTAGTTCATCAATGGTTAGGTGCTGGTTTAGAACATAAGTTAGGTTTGTCTTCCCAGCAATGGGATATTTTTTGGAATCAACTCACACCACAGCAACAGCAAATTTTTGAACTAAAAACTGCTTGTCAAAGTGATCAACTTATTTCTAAAGCTGTTCAATGTACTCCTAAACAACTGCAAAAACGCTGGACGCAAATGTTAGAATTGGCATGGTCTATTCGTAACGGTCATGCTGAAACCAAAAATAATTAAGTTCCATCTAGTCGGTTGGGTTGACGCAAGGAAACCCAGCATTTTTATGGAAATATTAGGTAAGACGGGCATGAATATTTATCGTTAGGGCAAGGTAGAAGACAGGACGGAAGAGGGTTTGGGGCAACTTTACCTTTAGTTACATACTTCGGTTTTTTACGCCTTTCTACTTAGGTTGGTGTTAAGAATGTTTAATTCCTACTTTTTTAGTGTTTGAGATGCCAGGTTCAAAATTTGTTCCTGACAAATACCCGGATTTTTATATTTGCCTACAGAGACATTAAATTTTCTTTGAGAAGTCCATGAAAACAAGTTTTATTTAGTAAATAAACCCCAAAATGGACGTGAGTAAGTTTGCTCGGGGATTTGACTTACCATCTACTTAGGATTAAACTAAAAACTAACTAATCAACAATACCTTGTCTAAATTAGAAAAAGCCTTGATTTGTAGGTTGGGTTGTGGAACGTAAACGTATCCCTGCGTGAACGGGAAGCAATAGCATGAAACCCAACATAAGCGTTGGGTTGGGCTGTCCCTGAACCCAACAAAGCAGGAAATGGACAAGGTATTGATCAATAAAGTCTATAATAAGGCAGTCTAAATTCAAATGTTTGATGGATTTTGGGATAACGTCTTTCGCTACCCTCGGTATTTAGTTAGCATTGTCTTGGGTATTTTTCTGAATACCCTCGAACCGCTGTTTCCATTATTAAAACGTCCTGTGACGCTGATGGCTATTTTAGGCTTGTTTACTGGTGGTCTTTTTTTCGTAACGCTTACCGTGCGGGCTATGCTGGGATTGAGTTCAATGTAACCCAAAAGCCGGGAAAGTGTTGATTTTATGCACCGTCCACTTTCATTTACGTTTAGAATCATGTTATTAAACCTCTGTGAGAAGGCGGAATTTATATGGCTACAAATCGCCGCGTTTCCCGCGTTGCTGAATTAATTAAACGGGAAGTTAGCCAAATGCTACTCAACGGTATTAAGGATGACCGTGTGGGTACGGGAATGGTCAGTGTTACCGATGTGGATGTTTCTGGGGATCTACAACACGCTACCATCTTTGTGAGTATTTATGGAACGGAGGAAGCGAAAACGGAAACAATGGCTGGTTTAAAGTCAGCTACGGGTTACGTTCGCAGTGAATTGGGGGCTAGAGTCAGATTAAGACGGACTCCAGAAGTGATCTTTGTGGAAGATCGTTCTATAGAACGAGGTACTAAGGTGCTGAGTTTATTAAACCAACTGGAGCAACAACGAGCATCAGCAAGTGTGGATGGGGTAGTAGAAGAGATGGCTGAATGATTTATTAATGCAAAGTTAACCAAAATATAAATAAATTTGGAACTTGTTGCTAGTTAAAGCACTCTAGGTGGGGATAATAGGCAATGCCTTGATTCCCTATTTTTGGAGAGTTATGGGTATTGCAAATCTTGTGTCTTAGGATAGAAGTCAAAAATCATAGACTTATATATGCTAATAAAGTTAACGCTGAAGCAAATTTAGTATGATTTTAATAATTTTAATACAAGTTAATGTTAAAAATGTAAATATCTAGGTTTGATTAGTAAACTTAACTGCTGTTATCTTAGGAATATGAAGTTGAAATACCATGAATGTCATCCTTTGTTGACAAACTTAACATTTCTTTAGATAATTTGGAGGTGTATAGCGTCAAAATGATAATAGTTCCGTATAGCAAACTACAAAACCCTGGACACAGGTTTAATTATTGCCATGTTTGTTCCTCGTGCATAACGGGAACGCTATCTAAATGTATTTTTGATGTAATTTTGTGAGAAAAAACCATGACTGTGAATACGGTGCCTTCTATCAATTACAATTACTACTCTCTGAATGTTATTCAGGACGAAGCACGCCGACTGGTGGAGAGGGGAATGGTTGGTCGTCAACAACCAATATATACACTTTGCCAGTTTATCCCGGCTAGAGAGTGGGTTTGTGTAGAATGTGAATTAGAGAAATGTGATTTTTTACTGCGCGATCGCATCGGTGATTTAATCGGACGTGAAGAGTGGGATAACGACTAATAATTTTGTTTTTTTAATAAACTACTGTTATTTTTAATTGTACTTGTTTGTAGTTTCTGGCTATAAACAGGTATATTTTTTTCTATATTTCTTGAATTTCATTTGACGCAGAGAAATAATGATATAAAGTCGGGTAGGATCTTCGGTAAAACTGCGATCGCTTATTTTGGTTGATCACGCCCAAACCCATTGTCCATCTACATTCTCATAGATAAATTCCCTTGTATATAAGTATAATTTATGTAGGGATAGAAATAGTTATTATCCCTACATAAACACTTTTTAACGCAAAATACAGCTATACATAAGCTGCAATAGAATCATTTTCCCTTGCTAGTGCTACGTCGGGCTTCGCGGGTTTCGTCTTCGAGACGACGGCGATCGCGCCAGTCTGCTAATGTTAGATAAACAACACCACCAGTGACTCCTACTAGCAGCAGCACGCCAAATAAGGCTAAAATACCCAAAAATGGACTTTCCACGATGCCTCTATAGTCCGTTGCGTCCCCAAACTACCATAGAAATAGACCAAGTAAACACAACCAACAGCGATACCCAACCCAGTGTCAAAATCATAGTTCTACTTTTCAAATAATTACAAAACGGCTCTAATATCCATCATACTGGGAAAATGCAGTGGATTCATTAACTAGATTGATAGGAGAGTTAAAAAAATTATGGAATTAATGGCAGAACGGTTAGAATCCCTGAAAGCGGGAGTAATTGGTAGCATATCTTTAGGTTTAGCTTAACCGACAGAAGCCCCACGTCTCACTCTTAGGAGCGTGGGATGAATGGCGCGTGAGTTGACGACAGTTCCCTGACTAATGTGCGTAGCACGAAGGAAGGGAACATGGAGGAAACGAACACTTTCTTATTCT